>CAZWGY010000476.1:0-3802 GCA_964633575.1 uncultured Desulfobacteraceae bacterium | reverse complement strand
TCGACCACGCCCGGCGCTTCTCCTTTATCCAGGTGATGCGCCTCTTGCGGCGATATTACATGAGCGGGTCCACGGCGGAGATCGGGGTCCCGGCCGAGGAGCGGAGCGCCGAAGCCTTCTGGCGCCACGCCCTCAAGGTCCGCCCGGACCTCAATTTGACCTTTCCGGGGACCGACGTGGTCGATGTGGAGCGGCCCGACCCGACGGCTGAGGACGTTGGCTCCACCCGCTTCCGGGTCACCGCCGCCTTTCTCGGGCTCTACGGGACCTCTTCGCCGCTGCCCACCTTTTACACCGAGGACCTCATGGAGGAGGCCGGGGATGACCGGTCCGTTTCCCGGGATTTCCTGGACATCGTCAACGGTCCGCTCTACCTGCTCGTGTTCCAATGCTGGCGGAAGTACCGGCTGGGGATCACCATCGCCGAGGAGGAATCGAGCCGGGACCTGGACCGTCTCTTCTGCCTGATCGGGCTGGGCGACCCCGGCATCCGGGACCGGATCGACCGGCCCGAGGCCCTGATCCGCTACGCCGGTCTCCTGACCCAGGCGCCCCGGTCGGCGCTGGGGCTGGAGCGGTTTCTGGGGGATGCCATGGAGACCCCCGGACTGACGGTAATCCCCGCCATCCCCCGGCGGGCGGTCCTCCCGGTGGACCAGCGAACCGCCCTTGGGACCGAGCGGCAGCGTCTGGGCCGAAACTGTTTTCTGGGCCGCCGGATCGCGGACCGGATGGGGAAGATCCGCATCCGGGTCGTGTCGGTCACCGCGGCCGAATTCCGGACCTGGCTGCCCGACGGGCTCCGGTTCGGGCGGATGCGGACCCTGGTGGCGATCTATCTCGACCAGCCCCTGGAATGGGAGCTGGAGGTGGTCCTGGCCGACGGCGAGGCCGCCACGACCCGGCCCGGCGATTCCGACTGGGGCCGACTGGGATGGAATACCTGGCTGTTTTCCAATGATTCCCCTAAAGCGGCCGTCGGGGCCCGGTTTCATCCCGGACGGCGGGGGACGACTCCAACCGGATCGGAAGATCAGGAAGGTGGCACATGATCAATGTTGACCTCAAAGGGCTGATACTGCGACTCAATCCGTTCTGCACCAACACGCTCCAGGACGCCGCCGGCCTCTGCGTGGCCCGGACCCATTACGAGGTGACGGTGGAGCACTTTCTCGTCAAAATCCTGGAAAAACCCCAGTCGGACTGGCCCCTCATCCTGCGGCAGTTCGACGTGGACCCCGGCCGCCTCCAGAAGGCGCTCGAAGAGGCCCTGGAGGGGTTCGCCACCGGGAACGCGGCCCGGCCGGCCTTCTCTCCCCTCCTCCTGGAGCTCTTCCAGGATGCCTGGCTGATCTCCTCCATCGACCTGTCCGAGCGCAAGATCCGCTCCGGCGCCCTCTTTCTGGCCTTTCTCGCCAAGCCCTCCTTTTTCGCATCGGGCCGGTACGCCGACCTCATCAAGACGGTGGGCCGGGAAGCCCTGATGAAGCAGTTCTGGACCATCGCCCAGGCCTCCATGGAACACGACCCGTCCTCGGCCGAAACCGCCCCATCCGAAGGGGCTCCGGCCGAAGCCGGCAAGCCCGGCGGCGACAACGCCCTCACCCGCTTCTGCATCGACTTCACCCAGCGGGCCCGTGAGGGGAAGATCGACCCGGTCTTCGGCCGGGACCATGAGATCCGGCAGATGGTCGATATCCTCGGCCGGCGCCGGAAAAACAACCCCATCTGCGTGGGGGAGCCCGGCGTGGGCAAGACCGCCGTGGTGGAGGGCCTCGCCCTCCGGATCGTGGAAAACGACGTGCCCGACATGCTCCGGGGCGTCACCCTCCTCGGGCTAGACATGGGCCTCCTGGAAGCCGGCGCCGGGATCAAGGGCGAATTCGAAAAACGGCTCAAGGGCGTCATCGACGATGTCAAGGCATCCGAAAAGCCGATCATCCTCTTCATCGACGAGGCCCACACCCTGGTGGGCGCCGGCGCGTCGGCCGGGGGCGGCGACGCCGCCAACCTCCTCAAGCCGGCCCTGGCCCGGGGGGAGCTGCGGACCGTGGCCGCCACCACCTGGACCGAGTACAAAAAATACTTCGAAAAGGACCCGGCCCTGGCCCGCCGGTTCCAGGCGGTCAAGCTCGATGAGCCGGACGAGGCCACCGCCACCCTCATCCTCCGGGGGCTGAAGCGGAACTACGAGACCGCCCACAAAGTCATCGTCCACGATGAGGCCGTCAAGGCGGCGGCGGAGCTGTCCAGCCGGTACATCAGCGGCCGGTTTCTGCCGGACAAGGCCATCGACCTCCTAGACACCGCCTGCTCCCGGGTCAAAATCAACCTCACCACCAAGCCCGACGTCCTCGAAGACAAGGAACGGTCCATCCAGGCTTACGAGCGGGAACGCGACGCCCTCGTCCGGGACCGGCTCAACGGCGTGGCCATCGACGCCGAGCAGTTGGCGGATGCCGAAAAGACCCTGGCGACCCTGAAAACCGAGGCCGACGAGCTCCGGATCCTCTGGGAACGGGAGCGGGATGCGGCCCATCGACTCCTAGAGCTCCGGGATCGGCTCTTCGCCCTCCGGGAAGACATCCCGGCGCCCGCCGACGCCCCGGCCGAGTCCGCCGAACCCGAAACGGCCGGGCAAGCCCCGGCGGAGACCGAGCCCGCCGAAGCGGCCGAGCCTCCCATGACCGAGGAGCAGCTCCAGGCCGAGATCGACAAAGCCCGGGCCGAGCTGAAAACCATCCAGGAGGACAACGCCCTGGTTCGGATCGAGGTGGACTCAGACATGGTGGCCAAGGTGGTCTCCGACTGGACCGGGGTCCCCCTGGGCAAGGTTATGCGGGACCAGGCCAGAAACGTCATCGAGCTCGAACGCCTTATGAAGGAGCGGATCAAGGGTCAGGACCACGCCGTCGATGTTATCGTCGAGGGGATCAAGTCGGCCAAGTCGGGCCTCAAGGACCCGAGCCAGCCCATGGGGGTCTTTCTCCTGGTGGGTCCCAGCGGCGTGGGCAAGACCGAAACCGCCCTCTCCCTGGCCGAGGTCCTTTTCGGCGGGGAGCGGGCCGTGGTGAGCATCAACATGAGCGAGTTCCAGGAAAAGCACACGGTCAGCCGGCTCATCGGATCGCCGCCGGGCTACGTCGGCTACGGCGAAGGCGGGATGCTCACTGAGGCGGTCCGCCAGAAGCCATACGCCGCCGTGCTCCTGGACGAGGTGGAAAAGGCTCACCCCGAAGTCCTCAACCTCTTCTACCAGGTCTTCGACAAGGGCTCCCTGTCCGACGGGGAGGGGCGGGAGATCGACTTCAAGAACACCGTGATCTTTTTGACCAGCAACCTGGCCACCGACGTCATCACCGAGATGACCAAAGAGGATGAGCGGCCCGAGGACGCGGTGATCTTCAACGCGGTCCGGCCCATCCTGTCTCAGTACTTCAAGCCGGCCCTCCTGGCCCGGATGTCCATCGTCCCCTACTATGCCCTGCGGCCCGACGCCATGTCCGGCATCGTCCGCCTGAAGCTCGAGAAGCTGGCGGAACGGCTGCTCCGGAACAACAAGATGAAGCTCCACTACTCGGACAAGGTGGTGGACCAGATCACCGATCGGTGTACCGAGGTGGAGACCGGCGCCCGGAACATCGATTTTATTCTGAGCGGCAACATCATGCCCAAGATGTCCCAGGAAATCCTCTCCCACATGACCGAAGGCGGGATGCCGGCGAAGGTGACCATCGATGTGGACGCGGAGGGGGCGTTTACCATGGAATTCGAGGATGGCTAAGCCCGGTCGGATTCCGCG
>CAZWGY010000475.1:0-3823 GCA_964633575.1 uncultured Desulfobacteraceae bacterium | reverse complement strand
TCCCGCCCGCATGTCGTAGGGGCGGACCTGCGTGTCCGCCCGTTATGGGCAACCACGGGGAGCCGGGGCTCCGCCCTCATCGTTATACACAGCTTTATAACCGAGGCTGACCGGCATATTTAACCCGGCATTGATAAAAACTTGTGCCGGACTCGCGCTTCGTTTATCCGCGGATTGCGCGGAATTTCACAGATTTTTTTGTTTTTTAATCTGCGTAATCTGCGTAATCTGCGTAATCTGCGGATAGAATAGCTTGTGTATAACGACGAGGGCTCCGCCCCGGCCTGGTATGTTCAACCCCTTCGGAGCTGGCCCGAGATGGATGGCAGCACGATCAGCGAAAAATGGAGCGGCTCAGGCATTCATCCGGCGGATGGCCGCTTCCAGGTACCGCGATTTGACCTGTTCGCTGGCCATGGCCCGCTTGACCGGGGGCAGCCTCAGAATCACCCCGAGGACGGCGGCCAGGGCCCGATGATGCCAGAGCACCCGCTGGTCGAAGATCAGATTCTGGAGCTTTCCCCGCTCGATGGCCATGACCACCACCCGGTGGGTGGTGTTGAGCGGGGTGATCACCCGCTCGGGCCGCCGCCGAAGCCGGATATTGCTTTCGGGACAGACTCGGGCACAGAGACCGCAGCCCAGGCAGATCGAAGCATCGAGCTTCGCCAGCTTCCGCCTGGGCCGGGCGGGATCGTTGGCCGAAACCAGGGTCATGGCCTCCACCGGGCAGATATCCGCGCACTTCCCACACCCCACGCAGGCCGCCGGATCGACTTCAGGGAGAAAGTTGGTGGTGTGGATGGGATTGAAGATCGCAAACCGCCGGGCCGCGATCATGGCCTCGCAGCAGCATCCGCAGCAGTTGCAGATAAAGTTGACCCCCTGGCGGACGTTTTCTCCGAACTGGACGAGCTGATGATCGTAGGCGGTCTGGAGCAGGTCGAGACCCTCGGCGACGTCCACCTGGCGGGCAAATCCATGCCGGATAAGCGACTTGGCCGAAGTGTTGAAGGTCATGCAGATGTCGAGGGGCCGCCCACAGGCCCGGCCGACATGGTGCATCTTGTGACGGCAGTAGCAGACCCCCACCGCCATGGCCGATGCGGTCCGGATCACCTCCGTTGCCCGTTCATAGCTCAGCACGTGGAGCGCCGAATCCTCGTCCACGGCCGGCTCGTGGACAAAGGCCCGCCCGAGCTGAGTCTCGCCGTCCGTGAACAGCTCCCGGATAAAGTCTTCCTCGACGTTGAGGTACTGGTAAAACATTTCGCTCAGGAGCCGCTGGTCGATGTCGTTCCGGTAGCGCATGAGCGAGAATTCGAAAAAGCCGGCCATGGGGGGCGGGAGGGAATAGGAAATCTCACCGCCCTGCTCCATGTCCACCAGGATGGCCCGGTCGGCCAGCCGGTTTAGTAGCTTTTGGGCCTCGACCGACGACATCCGCCAGGCCCGGGCCGCGTCCCGGGCCGTAAAGGGCTTGATGGGCAGCAGCGAGATCAGCTCCGCTTCCCGCTCGTCCATGAGCATCTTTAAGATCGAAAACAACAGCTTCGACGGCGGCGCCCCCTGGGGAAACCGGTTGAGCCGGTCGGTCAGGCGGGCGTAGCCCGATTTCAGCGTGGTGTGAGCCATGACGTCTTTCCCGGTTTGGACGGGTTAATCGGTGATCCGGACCGTGACCACATTCTGGAACTGGCTGACCAGGTAATAATAGTTCACCCGGACCCGGACGAGGGCCGAGGTGGGCGCGGTCACGAACCCGGTCAGATGGGGGTGCTTTTTGAGAAAGGCCGATACCGCCGGCCCCCGCTCCGGCTCGAAAACTTCCTCGGCGGTGCCGGTGGCCGTGACCGCGATGGCATCCGAAAAATCATCGGGATGGTTGGTCCGGCTGTCGATGAGCATCGCCATATTGGGATTGGCCGCCAGATTGTTGAACTTCCGGGTGGACCGGTCCGTTGGGAAAAAGAGCGCGGTCAGGTCCGGCGCCGCCATGAAGGCCACGAGGCTGGCATACGGCCGCCCCTCGTCCTGGGTGGACAGGACGGCGAGGGGCTGGCTGGCGAAAAGGTCCTGGATGCGACGGCGGGCGGATTCATCAGTGTCGGTCATTTGGTCCCCTCTGGAGCGGTGTGTTGTCCCCCTCACGACGACGCCGCCACCGGGCAGCCGTGCCGGACGGCCAGCTTCTCGAACATCTGCGTCAAACCCGCTCCCAGCGTAAACACGGAGCCGACATCGAGGTTCTCGTCTGCGGTCCGGTCGAAAAAGATGTTCAGCGAGGAGTCGAGCCCATCCTCCGGAGACCAGTAGCAGACCATGAGCGGAACTTTGGGCAGCGGATGGAGAACCACTGAAATGTCGGACGCGAACTGCTCATCCACCTCCTTGCCGCTGAAGATGTGAACCATGTCGTCGAAAAGATCCGTGTAAACGTCGGCCACCCGCTTCATGGCCTCTTCACAGCGCTTCTGGAAAAGAGGATACCGCTCCCGACCACCTTCCAGCTCCCGGAACGACACCCATTCCCCGACGGGGTCAGCTCCCTTGCCGTACAACACGTAGCTCAGGAAGGGAACGGCCACCCACGGGTTGACGTGGATGTCGGCCGACAGGGTCCCGGCCGTGTCCACGGAAAAGTCCTTACCCATCACCTTGACCGTCAGCCGGTTGTTGGCAAATCGCCCGCCAACCCGCTCGGCCGCCTCGGCCAGATCGATTTCAGTGATCTCCCGCTTGAGCCGGTTCATGTATTCGATCCGGTTGGCCTCAGACTCGTTGGCCGGCCCCGAGTCGTCCGAGAATCGCTCGATGGTCTCCCGGTCCAGCTTCGGACACTGGTCAATCGACTTGCTCCCCCGAAAGACGGCACCGGCGAACGCCAGACAGGTCTTTTCCCCGCATTCTCGGCAATTCGATTTGTCCAGCAGCTCAAAAATTTCCATGGCGTTTTTCGGCTTCGGCATTGTTTTCCTTTCATCCATTAACGTTCTTAATCACAAAACCAACTCCTAACCCATTTCAGATAAGTACGGAGATCGGCGGTGTCAATTCGAGTCCCCGGAAGCCCGCTCCATTGAGTGGCGGGAAAGCTTGATTTTTATCGATTATTGGGATATATACCTTTTATGAGCCGGCGCCGTCGCGTTTGCGGATGTGCCCGTGACGGTGCCGGAAATCGTCAATCCACTACGACAAGGAGGCTGACCTGATGGAAAAAATCTTGATTATCGGATGTAAACGAGCCATGGACGACGTCTGTATCGGATGCTCCCGCTGCATGGTGGGGTTCAACCGCCGGGATGGGGAATTCGCGGCGTACAAGGACATGGATGCCGAGGTCCTGGGGCTGCTCAACTGCGGCGACTGTCCGGGTGCGACCATTGTCACCCGGCTGGCCCAGGTGGGGCTCTGGAACGCGAAGATGGCCGAGCTTCCCACCAAAATCCACGTCGGCCCCTGCATCACCCAGCACTGCCCCTATAAGGAGACGATCATCGGGAAAATCAAAGCCAAGGCGGGGATTCCCGTGATCGAAGGCGCCCATCCCTACATGCCGAGCGACATTTTCGCCTGATCGCCCCACGAGTCCGTTAAAACCCCGGGCGGGTCGGCCCCGACCCGCCCGGGATCAGAGACCATTAAGGATAGCTGTCGGGCTCCCCGCGAAGCGGTCCATGTCATTGACTTAATTACCCCATGGCGTGGGATTCAGTCCACGACGTCGGCGTGGCCGGACTGATCAAGCCGGGTCGAGGGCTCATGATGCCTTCCCAAGCCCCAACGGGGCGTTTTGATAAAGGCCGGGGTGGAGCCCCGG
>CAZWGY010000474.1:0-3847 GCA_964633575.1 uncultured Desulfobacteraceae bacterium | reverse complement strand
CTGGTGATTTATGATTGATGATTTTCCTCTAAACCCGCGATATTTAATCAAAGATCTAAAATCATAAATCTAAAATCTAAAATCAATTCAGCCTCGCCGGGCTACCAGACCTCCGGATAGCCGATATCGACGAAGGCCGTCTCCATCCGGCGCTTGTGATCCCGCTCCATGGCGGCCAGCTCCTGGAAGATCCGCTTCTGGTCGGCGTCGGTGCAGCCGTCGGCCAGCGCCGAATACCGGGCCATGGCCGCGGCCTCTTTCCGCATGGCGAGGGCGAAGGCGTCGGCCGGGGTCATGTCGATGGACAGGGGCGGCTCGTCCACCGTCTCGGCCACGCCGTAATCCCGGCTCTCGTCAAAGGGGAGCGACTCCGGCATCTTGTCCCGGAACCCTTCGAGTATCCGCTGGTGTTTGGTCTCTTCGGCCACAAACCGCTCAAAGAGCTGCTTCAAGTGGTCGTCGGTCATTCGCTCGGCCACGTCCCGGTAGAACTCCTGAGCCTCGATCTCGCCGGCGATGGCGTCGGTCAGAATCTTTTCGTATTCAGCGCGGTCCATGATGATCTCCTTTGGGTCGGGGGTTTCGGTTGGTGTCCAGGTCCTCGTCGATTGGATACACCAGAACCGGGGGCCGCGTCAATCGGCCGGACCCGCTTGACGGATTGGGGCCGCTGAGATATGGCGGGGAGACGAGGCGGGCGGTGTCCGCCGCGTTCCATAAGAACCCTGGAAACTCCATAAGACCATGCTTTTGCCCCGACAACGCCTGTTTATTATCCTCGCCTCCCTGCTGGCCCTGTTCCTGTCGGCTCTGGACACCCTCGTGATGGGCGCGGCCATGCCCACCATCGTGGCCGACCTGGGG
Source organism: uncultured Desulfobacteraceae bacterium (assembly GCA_964633575.1). GTDB lineage: Bacteria > Desulfobacterota > Desulfobacteria > Desulfobacterales > JAABSP01 > CAYNGG01. Next base: position 2,983 of record CAZWGY010000474.1, on the reverse strand, counting down.
GGCCTGCACCTCTATTCCTGGGCCTTTTCCGGCTATATGCTCGCCCGGGCCGTCAGCCTGCCGATTTTCGGAAAGCTGGCCGACATCTTCACCAACCGGCGCCTCTATGTGTTCTCCATCGGGATTTTTCTGGCCGGCTCGCTGATGGCGGGCCTGGCCGACTCCATGGCGGGCCTCACCCTCTCCCGGGTGGTCCAGGGAATCGGAGCCGGCGGGAACTTCGCCCTCGTCTATATCGTCCTGTCGGACATCTCGCCGCCGGAGCGTCGAGGGAAGATGATGTCGCTGGCATCCTTTGTCTGGGGCCTGGCCTCGGTTCTGGGTCCCACCGTCGGCGGGGTGGTGGTCTCCTATGTCTCCTGGCGATGGATCTTTTTCGCCAACATCCCGTTGGGCGGGCTGTCCCTTATCGGGATTCTCCGGTATCTCGACGAGACCCGGGAAAAGCGGGCCGCCGTCTCCATCGACTATTGGGGGGCCCTGTCCCTGTCCACCGCGATCCTTTCCCTGCTGACCGCCTTTATGCTGGGGGGCCAGCGGTATCCCTGGATGTCGGCGCCGGTCCTGTCCCTGTTCGCTCTGTTCGCGGCCGCCGGGATCGGCTTCTACTTTGCCGAACGGCGGGCTGAAGATCCCATTTTGTCTTTTGATTTCTTCCGGAAACCGGCCTTTGCCCTGGGCAACGGAGCGGTCCTTGGGGCCAGCCTGGTGATCTTCCCGGTCACCGCCTTCATGCCCCTGTTCGTCCAGGGGGCCTTGGGCAAGACCCCGGCCGAGCTGGGGCTGGTGATGATGTTTTTGAGCCTGGGCTGGTCGGTGGGGGCTCTCTTCTGCGGTCAGACGGTCAACCGGCTGGGGGAGCGGCCGGCGGCGCTGATCGGAGCCGTCAGCCTCATCGCCGGGTCGTGGATGACCGCCGGCTTTTCGGCTCAGACCACCTTTTCGGTCTGCGCGGTCGCCATGATCGTAGCCGGGGTCGGGATGGGATTCGTCTCCATCTCGACCCTGTTGATCGTCCAGAACAGCGTCGGCGTGGCCGACCTGGGCGTGGCCACTTCCGCCCATCAGTTCACCCGGACTCTGGGAGGAACCGTCGGCATCGGGATCGCCGGGAGCCTCCTGACGGCCCGGTTTATCGAAACCACCGACCGGCTCATGGAGAGCGGAACCGCCGGGATGATCCCCCCCGAGATCCTGACCGTCCTTCGGGATAACGTCGAAAACCTCTTTAAGCCGGAGATCCAGGCGGCCCTCGCCCCGGCGGTCCGGACGGCCCTCCAGGGGGCCATGGGCGAGTCGGTGGTGGCGATTTTCCGAGGTATTTCCATTGCGGCGCTCTTCTGCCTGGTCGCCGCCTATTTTCTGCCCGGAGACCGCCGGCGGTAAACGCCGCCGATCCCCGGCCCAACATAATCAGGAGGTCATAATGCGATACGGTGCCATGAACAACCCCCTGTCCCCCCTGATGGAGGAGATCGACGCCATCGGGAATCTGGGATTCGACTACCTCGAGCTGACCCTGGATTCCCCCAACGCCCATTACACGGCCATCTCCCAACAGCGCGACGAAATCCTCGCCCGCCTGGCCGACTACGAAATGGGTCTGGTCTGTCACCTCCCCACCTTCGTTTACATGGCCGACCTGACCCAGAGCATCCGGCGGGCCTCGGTGGAAGAGACCATCCGGTCAGCCGAGGCCGCCGCGGCCTTGAACGCCGAGCTGGCCGTGCTCCACCCGCCCATCCTGAACGGGCTGGGCCGGATCGCCATCGAGATGGCCATGGATTACGGCTACGAAAGCCTCTCCGCCGCCGTGGAGCGAGGCAAGCAACTGGGGCTGAACCTCTGCGTGGAAAACATGTCCCCCTCCTTCGGAGCCTTTTCCGGAGCCGAAGACTTCGACGAGATATTCTCCCGGTTCCCCGACCTCCGGATGACCATCGACATCGGCCACGCCAACATCGACGGCCGGCGAGGGAAAAAGGCCATCGAACTCATCGAGCGCTACGCGGACCGGCTGGGACACATCCACATCAGCGACAACCGGGGCCGGGACGACGACCACCTCCCCATCGGCGCCGGAAACATCCGCTTTCCCAAGGTCCTTCGGGCCCTGAAGGATACCGGTTACAATAAAACCATCACCCTCGAGATCTTCACCGAGGACCGGGAATACCTGACCATCAGCCAGATGAAAATCGAAGCAATGCTCGACCGGCTGGGGCCGGCGCCGGCCCGGTAAGGAACAAACAATGCCAACGATGCCGAAACCGATGACAGACCCCGACCCCGACGCCGATGCCGTCGAGATCCTCAGTGACGGGGTGATCGCCCCGACCCGGCTCACCCTGAACCCCGAGGCCCTGGCCCGACGGCTCCACGCCCCGCCGGATATCGTCTCCCGGCTGGTCGCCGACCTTCAGGCCGCGGTGAACCCAAAGGCCCGGTTCGGGGTCGGATATCCGGAGGAAGCCGGCGAGGACGCGGTGATCATCGACGGGGTCCGGCTGGTCAGCCGGGTTCTCCGGCGAAACCTGGCCGGGGTCGGCCGGGCCTTTCCCTTTGTTCTGACCCTCGGCCCGGCGGCCGACGCCCGGATCGGCGCGGCAGCCGATCTTTTGGACCAGTACCTCCTCGACGGAATCGCCACCGCCCTTCTGGACCAGGCCCGGGCCGCCCTCAATGCCCATCTCCGACGACGGTTCGGCTTTGCCCGGCTCTCGTCCATGGCGCCGGGGTCGCTCAAAGATTGGCCCATCGAAGCCCAGCGGGACATCTTCGCCCTCCTGCCCGACGTCGAAACCGCCATCGGGGTCCGCCTGACCGACAGCCTTCTGATGATCCCCCGGAAATCGGTATCCGGGATCTTTTTCCCGACCGATACCACGTTTCTGAGCTGCCGGCTCTGCCCCCGCCCCCGCTGCGACCACCGGAAAGCCCCCTATCAGCCCGAACAGGGATGAGGGATGAGGACTGAGGGATG
>CAZWGY010000473.1:0-3850 GCA_964633575.1 uncultured Desulfobacteraceae bacterium | reverse complement strand
CGGCTCCGGCTGGATCGGCCATGACGCGCTAACCGGATGGTATGACGCAGGCGACCGCGCAACCCTGGCCGCCGACAACCGATCCGTGACCCTGACGCTGATCGACGGTGGCCCGGCCGATGCCGACGGGACCGAAAACGGCGTCATCGTCCACGTCGGCGGCCCCGGCATTCCCGACCTCCGAACCTTGAGCGTCACCGGACCCGAAGCGGACAGCGTGGGCGGATCGGGCTGTTTTCTGGAGTCAATGGGGCGATAGATTGGGAGCCTGGCCCGCTCCGCCCCCGGCCTTCAACGCCGCATAACCCGGATGCCCCGCCAACTTCGCTGTCGTCCCGAAACTGGCGGGGCATTTTTGCTTAAAAACTCGGTTGGGGCCGGTTGGGGCTATCGGTGCCCGGCAAAAAGCTTGAATATCCGTCAAGGGATGGGGTACATAAGATAGATCATAGCCCGGCCGGCACCAAGACGCCCAAACGTCACCGAAAGCAGATCACCCCGCCGACCCCCGCAAGCCCGTGCCCGCCAGGGACGGCAACCATTTTGGATGGTCTCTTCACAGGGTACGACCACCGTCTTTGCCGGCCTGAACCCCATCGAAAAAGGAGAAAACACCGATGCAGCCTCAGTACCGTCCCTTTTCCGTCCTTCTGGCGGGTCTGTTGACCCTTTTCCTGACCTTTTCATCGGCTTTGGCCGCCCCTCGGATCGACACCGTTTACCCGGCGGTGGGAGAAATGGGCGTGGACCTCGATGTCACCATCACGGGAAGCGGGTTCGACGGCAACACGCGGATCTCCTTTTATCCGGATACCCTGAACAAATCGCAGATCATTGGATATCTGAAGATACAGGGCGTCGCCAGGGGCGTCTGTGTGGCCGGCGATATGGCCTACCTGGCGAACGGGTATGAAGGGCTCCGGGTCATCGATATCAGCACCCCCTCGATGCCGGTGAGCCGGGGATCGGTCCCAACACAGGGGTCCGCCCTGGCGGTGTCGGTCTCTGGGACCACGGCATGCGTGGCGGATGGATACGGGGGCCTTCAGGTGATCGACGTCAGCAATCCCGACAGCCCGTCAATCATCCGGAGCGTCACGGTGGAAGGGGGTGCCACGGACGTTACGGATGTCGAGCTGGTGGGCAACACGGCCTATGTGGTCTGGTATGACACGGTATCCTATGCCGGCGGACTCCAGATCATCGACATCACGTCGCCGTCGAGTCCATCGGTTCTGGCCAGCCTGGATATGCCGGGCGGCGCGATGGGGGTCGCGGTGGCGGACAACCGGGCCTACGTGGCGTGGGAAGGCGACTTGGGCATCAGCAACGGGCTCCGGATCATCGACGTCAGCACCCCTTCGAATCCATTGGAGCTGGGCGGAATCGATACCTTGAACGCCGCGGCGGCGGTGGCTGTGGTTGGCGATACGGCCTATGTGGTCGGCGGATGGGGTGATGGTAGTCTCCACGTCATTGATGTCAGCACCCCGTCGAGCCCGGTTCTCCAGGGAAGCGTGTTTACGGGCGGATTACCCGGCGGCGTCACCGTTCTGGACGGTAACGCCTATGTGGCGTGTGGCTATGGCGGCGGGTTTCAGGTCATCGATGTCAGCACGCCTTCGAATCCGATCAAAGTCGCTACGGTGGACACGCCCGGCGGCGCCTCCGACGTCGCTGTCCTGGGAGATTCAGCCTATGTGGCGGACGGAGAGGATGGTGGCCTTCAGGTGATCGACGTCCGGGCTTTGATGGTGCCGGTGATGATAGGGGGCATCCAGACGCCGGGGATAGCCGGCGGCCTTGCGCTGTCGGACGGCATGGCCTACGTTGCGGCGTCGGGCGGCGAGATCTGCTCGCCGATTTCGGGCGGCGAGGCCTGCTGGATTGATGAATTTGGGGGCGCGCTTCAGGTCATCGACGTGTCCACCCCGTCCGAGCCTTCCATTGTCCGCACGGTTAATACCACGGTAGAAAATACCCATGCCGGCGGCGTCGCCGTGGTGAATGACACGGCGTATCTGGCGGGTGGAGACAACGGCGGTCTCCAGATCATCGACATCAGCGTTCCCGCCAGTGCCGGCGTGGTGGGGGAGATGCCCGGCGCCGCCATCAGCGTCACGGTGGTGAGCAATCTGGCCTATGTGGCGGCCGGCGCCGAAGGCCTTCGGATTATCGATGTCGCCAGCCCGTCGAATCCGTCCACGGAGGGCTTTTTGGACACCGACGGCTATGCATCGGGAATCGCGGTGGCGGGGGACGTCGCCTATGTGGCGGACGGATACGGCGGCCTCCGGGTCATCGACATCGGGACGCCCTCGAATCCGACCCTCATTAAGACCGTGGATACGCAAGGTGATGCCCATGGCGTCACGGTTGCGGGCAATATCGCTTACGTGGCCTGTGGGAGCAATGTTGACGTGAAAGGGGGGATGCGGATTCTCGATATCAGCACCCCGTCGAATCCCGAAGTCCTCGGCTTTGTGGAAACTCCGGGAGCGGCCAACGTGATCCGGCTGTCGGGAGATACGGCCTACGTGGCCTGGGGCGGGATGAATGACGCCGGGGGCGGAATTCAGGTCGTCGATGTCAGCACGCCATCCAATCCGCTGATCCTGGGGGCAATCGATACCCAGGGCCGTGCCCGGGACATTCGGATCGTTGGAGACACCGCTTATGTGTCCGACGAAAGCCAGGGGCTGACGATCCTCCCCCTGCCCGTTACCATTCAGCCGACCCAGGTCACCGAGACCCGGATGACCGCCACCATCCCTTCACCGCCGGTCCAGGGCCATTATACGATCAGCGTCCTGAGCTCAACGGATCGAGATGAGCTTCTGGGGGCGGTCAGCTTTCTGGAATCGGTGGAATATGAGCCCATTTCCCGGGACAAGGCCATCATCGTCACCGGGAGAAACGGCGCATCCGACCCGCTCTGGCCGTACACCCGGCTAAACGCCAACCACGCTTACAAAACGCTCCTCTTCCGGGGATACACCCACGACACGGTCCATTACCTGAGCCCGGAAACCGTCGATGTGGACGGTGATGGCGAAAACGACGTGGACCTCAACGCCACGGTGGCCAATCTGGATGCGGCGTTCAATACCTGGGCGTTTGACTCGTCCGCCCCGGCCCATGGGCTCGTGGTCTATCTGGTGGGCCACGGCGGCGCCGGTCAGTTCGGGATCAACGATACGGAGACGGTCTCCGCCCAGGATCTTGCCAACTGGCTGGACGCCGCCGATACCCACTGTGACGGCCGGGTGGTGTTTATCTATGACGGGTGTCTTTCGGGGTCCGTTTTCGATTCCCTGGCAACCGGCACCACCGGCCGCCGGATCGTCATGACCAGCACCTCCCGGAGCGAATGGGCGAGCTTTCTCGACGGCGGGGAGAAGTCGTTCTCCTACCGCTTCTGGTACGACATTTTCGAGGGCTACAAAATCGGACCGGCCTTTGACCGGGCCCGGAATGAGATGCGCTCCCTCGATCAAAGCGCCCTCATCTACAACGATGCCCTCGCCAAGACCGTTTACATCGGCGTGGACAAGGTCATGGCGCCCATCGGCCCCCGGATCGGGACCTTATCCCCGGAATCCCTGACCCTGAGCGGCGCGACCACCGCGACCATCTCGGTCGCGGTCAGCTCACCCAACGGCGTCAAGTATGTCAAGGCGATCATCATTCCCCCCAACCTGTCCGCTCAGTCCCCGGACGATCCGGTCATCGACCTGCCCGAAATCACCCTGACCGACCCCGATAGCGACGGCACCTACGAGGGCACCTACAACGGCTTTACCCAAAAAGGCACCTATACCATCACCATCTCCGCCAAGGACAAGGAAGA
>CAZWGY010000472.1:0-3860 GCA_964633575.1 uncultured Desulfobacteraceae bacterium | reverse complement strand
CCCGCCCCCGATGGGGTTACCCGGCGGCGGCGGCCAGGTTCCGGGCGGCGAAATCCCAGTTGATCAGGTTGTCGAGGACGGCCGCGAGATAATCGCCCCGCCGGTTCTGGTAGTCGAGGTAGTAGGCGTGTTCCCAGACATCGACGGTGAACAGCGGGGTGAGCCCGTGGGCGATGGGGGTGTCGGCGTTGGATGTTTTCATCACCTTGAGCCGGCCGCCGTCGGCCACCAGCCATCCCCATCCGCTGCCGAACTGGCTCCCGGCCTTATGGCGGAAGGCGGCCTTGAGCTCGGCGAGACTCTCGAAATCCCGCTCGATGGCCTCGGCCAGGCGGCCGCTGGGCGACGTGGCCGTCGGCGTCAGGCTCTTCCAGTAGAAGGTGTGGTTCCATGCCTGGGCCGCGTTCTGGAACAAACCGATCTGGTCCGGGTCCTCCGCCGTGGCCCGGATGATCTCCGCCAGGGGCTTGCCTTCATGGGGCGTACCGGCTACCATTCGGTTGGTCTTGTCGATGTAGCCCCGGTGATGCTTGCCGTAATGGACGGCCACCGTCTCTCTGGAGATGTGGGGCGCCAGGGCGTCTTCGGCAAAGGGCAGGGGGGGCAGCTCGAACCGGGGCGCCGCGAAGACGCTCCCGGGGAGGCCCGCCAGGGTACCGGCGGCAACGGCCGACCCGGCCAGGGCGGCGCGGATGAATTGGCGGCGGTTAACGCCGACGGAATCGAAGGTGGACATGGAATGCTCCTTTCGTCAGGGGTTCGGGGTTGGTCACGACAACCCCATTGTACAGACGCGGGGAAAAGCGGTCAATGCCGGATACGGCGGAACAGCGGGTGAGAGATGACCTCCAACAGCCGGAAACTGGATGCGTTGCGCCAACGGGCCGAGCGGATCATCGAAAACCGGGAGCGGCAAATCTCCGAATCGGATGCCGTCAACCTCAAGCAGCTTCTCTACGAGCTGGAGGTCCACCAGGCCGAGCTGGAAATCCAGAACGAGGAGCTCAAACGGACCCAGACGGCCCTGGAGCGCTCCCGAGACGACTTCTTCAGGCTCTTTGAATTCGCTCCGGACGGCTACGTGGTCTTAAACGATGGGGGCCGGATTCAGCGGGCCAACCTCACCTTTGCCCGGATGATCGGGCGGGACAAGGCCGACGTCCTCGACCAGCACTTCGCCCATTTCGTCTGGGAGGCGGACCGGTCGGTCTTCTACGGCCGGTTCAGGGCATTTTTCAACCATCCGGCGGGCAAGCATCTCGAGGTCCGGCTCCACGGGCGGGGTTCGGAGCCGGTCTTTGCCCGGATTCACGGCTCGGCCGAACCCCTTCAAACGGCTTCAGACGACTCGCCCCGGCTCCTATTGGCCTCCGTCAGCGACATTTCCGCCTGGAAGGCCGCCGAGGCCCGCACAAAGCGAGCCGAAGAGAACCTCCAAAGCATCATCGACCGAACCCCGGTCGGGATGTGCATCACCAATGAGCACGGGATATATGAGTTCGTGAACTCCGCTTACTGCCAGATTTACGGTTACAGCCCCGAAGAGCTGATCGGCCGCCATTTCACCGAGGTGGTCCCGGAGGCGCGGAAGGCCGAGCTTTCCGTGCTCCATGACCGGTTCATCAACAATCAGGGCGAAATCCGGGGGGAATGGGCGGTCCGGGATCAGGCCGGCCGGCCCCTGACCGTTCTGGCCGATGCCGCCTGGATTCTGGGGGCCGACCATCGGCCGAAAAAAGCCACCTTCGTCGTTGATATCACCGCCCGCAAGGAGATGGAAAGGGACCTCGAGGCCGCCCGCCGGACCCTCGAGGCCAAGGTCCGGGAACGGACCCTGGAGCTTGAGGAAAAGCGGGCCCGGCTGGCCGAAGCCCAGCACCTGGCCCGGATGGGAAGCTGGGAATGGCGGATTGCGGAGGACCGGATATCCTGGTCCGATGAGGTCTTCCGGATCTTCGGGCTTGATCCCGCCGAATTCGACCCCACCTACGAAAATTATATCGGAAGCGTCCACCCCGAAGACCGGGACCGGGTGCGCCGGACCGTGACCGAAGCCGTCACCGACAACCGGTCCTACCGGATCGAGCACCGGATTCAGACACCGGCCGGTGAGGTGAAAAACGTTTACGGGGAAGGGCGGATCAAGGTGGACTCGACCGGCCGGCCCGTCCGGCTCTTCGGGATCGTCCAGGACATCACCGAAAAAAAGCAGCACCTGGCCGAAATCAAGCGCCTGAGCCGGGCCATCGAAGCCAGCACCAACCTGATCTTCATCACCGACCCCCAGGGTAAAATCGAATTCGTCAACCGGGCCTTCGAATCCGTCACCGGCTACAGCCGTGAGGAGGCCATCGGCCAGACTCCCCGAATCCTGTCATCGGCCCGAACCTCGACGGAGACCTACGCCGACCTCTGGGAGACCATCTCCGCCGGCACCGTCTGGACCGGGGACTTCATGAACCGACGGAAAAACGGGCAGCCCTTCTGGGTGAAGTGCTATATTCTCCCCATCCGCGGCGACGCGGGAGAGATCGACCAGTTCATGGCGATCCAGGAGGACATCACCCAGGAAATCATCGCATCGAAAAAAGCCCGATATCTCGCCGACCGGGACGTCACCACCGGGCTGTTGAACCGAAAGACCTTCATCGGCAAGGTCGAACGCCAGTTGAGCGAGGCCCGGGACGCCGCCCTCATCCTCTTCGACCTCGACGGCTTCAAATCCATCAACACCATTTACGGCGCCAATCTCGCCGATTCCCTCCTCCGCCAGGTCGCCCGGATGATCCGGTCCGGACTCTCCGCCGACCCGGGCCGTATCCAGTATGTCGGCCGGTTCGGAGAAGATGAGCTGGCCGTGTTCCTGGCCGGCGCCGGCGCGGGCGAAGCCCTGGCCCTGGCCGAAACCATCCGGAAAAAGATCGCCCATGGAACCCACACACCGGAAGCGGTCCGGGTCACGGTCAGCGCGGGAGTCGTGGCCTTCCCGGACCATTCGGACAACACTCAGGATCTCCTGTCCAAATTGCTCTTGAGCGTCCAGCGAGCCAAATCCCTGGGCAAAAACCGGTGCCACATCTACGAGGACGCCGACCAGGAATTGGAAAGCCGCCATCGGGACTATCGGCACAAGGAATGGATTCTGTCGGCCCTGGAGGAAGACCGGTTCGAAATCTGGTTCCAGCCCATCCTGGACCTCCACACGAAAACCATCCACCACTTCGAAGTCCTGGTCCGGATGCGCAACCCGGACGGGTCCATCACCCTGCCCGGAGCCTTCATCCCCGCCGCCGAATCCATGGGACTGATCAGCGACATAGACCGGATGGTGATCGCCAAAACCGTTGACTATCAATGCCGGCTCCAACGGGCCTGCCGAAATTACACCCTCTCCATCAACCTCTCCGGCAAGGAGATCGGGGACCAGCAACTCATCCAGGACCTGCGGAACCGGGTCCGACGGACGGGCATCAATCCGGGCAAGCTGGTCTTCGAAATCACCGAGACGGCGGCCATCACCGACCTCGACAAGGCGGTCCGGTTCGTGGACGAACTCAGGGAGATCGGCTTCCGCTTTTCCCTGGACGACTTTGGCGTCGGCTTCACCTCGTTTATCTATCTCCGGGAGATGGCCGTTGACTATCTCAAAATTGACGGGGTCTTTATCCGGCGGCTCCACGAAAGCCGCGAGGACCAGGGCATCGTCCAGGCAATCACGGCGGTGGCCCGGGGCTTCGGAATCAAAACCATCGCCGAATTCGTCGAGCACCCGGAAACCCTCGAACGACTGGAAGCCCTCCATGTGGATTACGCCCAGGGGTTTTTAATCGGCAAGCCGGCCCCGGAGCCGCATTGCGGGG
>CAZWGY010000471.1:0-3870 GCA_964633575.1 uncultured Desulfobacteraceae bacterium | reverse complement strand
GGAAACCTCGGAGGTCTAAACGCCGGTCCCCTGGGAGCGCGGGCGTCCCGCCCGCCAGCGGGCTGGAAGCCCGCATCAAATCTGGAGACATTCCCAAAACGACGGGATTCTGGTATGAAAAGGCCAATCGGCCATTCCAGCGTGTGGCCGCGGATACCCAAAGCAACCGGGCGGCATAGCCGACCCGCAAGGAGGCCATGACACCGCTCAAGACCTTTCAAAACCTTTCCCGGGGCAAGCAGGACCGGATCATCAGCGCCGCCATGGCGGAGTTTTCCGAAAAGGGGTACGCCGGGGCGAGCATCAACGCCATCGTCGATCGGTTGGGGATCGCCAAAGGGTCGATTTTTCAGTATTTCGGCGATAAGGAGCGGCTCTTCCGCTTTGTCTTCGAGGCGGCCATGAGCACCGTCAAGGACTACCTGAGAACGGCCCGGGACGAGACATCCGACGCGGCCCTCCCCGTCCGCCTGGAGGCCACCCTGGTGGCCGGAATCCGGTTCCTTCAGGCCCATCCCCGGATCTACCGGCTCTACCTCCGGATTCGTTTCGAGTACCAGATCCCGTTCCGCGACGAGCTCCTCCGGTCCCTCCGCCAGTACAGCCTCGACTATCTCCGGTCTCTTCTGGAAACGGCCCGGGACCGGGGGGAGCTTCGCCCCGGCCTTGATCTGGACCGGGCGGGCTTCATGCTCGACGCCCTCATGGACCGGTTTCTCCAGGCCCAGACCGTCCCTCACCTCGACGCCGGCCTGGGGCTCTACCACTGCTCCGAGGCCGAGGCCCGAAAATGGGCCGCCGACCTGGTGTCGATGGTCCGGACCGGCATCGGGCGCGAGGGGGCCGAGCCATGAAGACGAAGGCTCACGTCCTGATCGCCGGGGCGGTGCCGCCCGAGCTGGCCGGTATCGAAATGATTCTGAAGAAAGCGGCCCGTCGGCGGGTGGGCGTTCGACGGGCCGTGGACGGCCGGCTGGGCAACCTTCCGGTCCGCCTTCTGGAAACCGGGCCGGGGATTCTCAACGCCGCCATGGCGATCACCGCGGCGGTCCAGGCCGCCCGGCCGGGGCTGATTCTCATGACCGGCTGCGCCGGGGCTTATGCCGAAGCCGGATTGACCGTGGGCGATATCGCCCTGGCCACGGCCGAAATCGACGCTCACCTCGGGGTGGAATCGCTCCGGAACGGCAACGACTTGCCCGACCCGCTGCCTTTCCCGGTTTTGAAGACGTCCGGGGCCCCGGTCCGGAATCGCTATCCCCTGTCAGCTCCCTGGGTGGACACTGCCTGGCGGGCTCTCAATGGAGCCTTTGCCGGGGCCGATTTCCGGCTGGGGCGAGGCCCCTTTGTCACCGTCTCGACGGTCACGGCTTCCCGCCGGCGGGCCAGAGCCCTGGCCGGAGCCTACGGGGGGGTGATGGAAACCATGGAAGGGGCCGGCGCGGCCCATGTGGCCCTGGCCTACGGGATCCCCTGGATTCATCTCCGGTGTGCCAGCAACCGGACCGGCGTTCGGGATTACCGGCACTGGCGCCTGGACCTGGCCTGCCGCCGGGCGGCCCGCGCCGCCGCCGTCCTCCTCACGGACACCGCCGTTACCGAGCGGCTCACCCGAAAACCCGCGGAGCCATCCCCATGAACCTTTCACTCGATCTGGCCATTTCCCCCTGTCCCAACGACACCTTCAGCTTCCATGCCCTCGTCCACGGCCGGGTGACGGCGCCGGAAATCAACTGGCGGGTGATCCTGGCGGACGTGGAAACCCTCAACGAGGCGGCCCGTGAGGGGACCCGTGCGGTGACCAAGCTCTCCTTCGCGGCATTGGGCCACATCCTCGACCGCTACGCGCTGCTCCGGAGCGGAGCGGCCCTCGGACGGGGATGCGGCCCGTTGATCGTGGCCCGGCCGGGCGCCGACCTGAACTCCATCCGGACGGGACCGGTGGCGGTGCCCGGGCTGATGACCACCGCCCGGCTCCTCCTGGGACTCCGACTCCCGGCCGACGTCCCCGTGGCGCCGATGCCCTTCGACCAGATCATGCCGGCCGTGGCATCAGGAGCCTATCCGGCCGGGGTGATCATCCATGAAGGGCGGTTCACCTACCCCGCCCACGGACTCGACTGCCTGCTGGACCTCGGCCAGTGGTGGGAAGCGGAGACGGGCCTGCCCATTCCATTAGGCGGGATCGCCATCCGGCGGGACCTGTCGGCTGAAACGGCGCTCCGGGTGGAAACCGCCATCCGGGAAAGCGTCCGGTACGCCCGGACCCATCCCGCCGACTCGTGGCCCTGGGTCCGCCGGCACGCCCAGGAGATGGCCCCCGACGTGATCCGCCGGCACATCGACCTTTATGTCAACGACTTCACCGTCGATCTGGGGAGGTCGGGAGCAACGGCGGTGACCGCTCTCCTCGCCCGAGCCGCGGACCGGGGCGTCATCCGCCCGACCGACGCGGCCCTGTTTGCCACCGAAACGGGTTCGGCGGGGGCCGTTGGCAACCCCGGATAAACGCCAATCGACGCCAATCACAACCCACTGCCCAATACACGCCAGGTTGGCGAGCGGGGGGCGGAGCGCGTATTCAGCTCAGCGCGTTAGAGGTTGCTCGGCCTGACGATGAGCTCCAGAAAGACGTAGGTCAGAAAGGTGATGACCGCGATCATCACGCCGTAAATATAAATGTTGTGGTACTTGTGCCGGCGCTGGTCCTTTTCCTCGTAGAAAATCTTCCGGGCACAGCCGTTGCACCAGTCGGACTCCTGCTCGAGGACGGTCTCCCGACCACATTTGCACTGAACAGGTTTGGGAGGGAGGTTCTTTTTCATTTGCTTCCCTTTCGATAACGGCCCGTCCGCGTCAGGCGTTTTTCCGGGCCTTTTTACCACTCTTTTTGGGCATTAAGGTCTCGTAGGCATCCCGGATCGCCCGGAATCGTCGCTCCGCCAGCTCCTGATACGCCTTGCCCCGGTGGGCCACCCGCTTGGGGTTGTAGTTTTTTTCCAGCCGCTGATAAGCCGTCCGGATCTCCTTGGACGACGCGGTCTCCGGGACGCCGAGCCGCTGGTGAGGGGGCATCCGCTCAAAGGTGTCAAGGTCATCCACGCCGTGGCGAGCCTCGTCATCCGCTGTCTCCGTGTCCTCACGTTTGTTATATGCCTTGAAAAAGGCCGCGGTTTCCGGAACCAGAAGATAGTAGGATGAAATTCCAAACAGGGCCACGATGAGCCCCGACACCAGACCCAGGTCCGCCCGGCCGTTCATGAAAAATCCCGCCGTGGGGATCATCACCTGGAGGGCGACCATGATCTGGGCCAGCACGCACAACACCCGCCCCACGTTGTTGATCCGCAAGACCACAAAACAGACCGCGATCCCGATCAGGTAGCGCGGGGAAACATTTCCCGGCATCAGGATGGTGTACATGGCAAAATAAAACCAGAGCCATCCGGCCAGCATGAAATAGATACCCTGTTTGACGCTGGTTGGAAAGGCTTTGAATTCTTCGAAGCTTGGCAATACTTTCATCTTATGCTCCTCAACGGTTTGAAGCGGTCATTCCGCCGGCTTCGATACCACATTCTGAAAGCAGACCACAAGGGAAGTTTTGGTCCGCCTCGGCATAGCCACCATGATCGATGGACGGAAACACGGCCCCGACTGCCTGTTTTCCATACCTTGTCCCGGACGCCCTCATGGCGGAGTTTTTGTCCCCAACGGGACATTCCGGCCGTTGGATGACGCCCGGCGTGGTCCGAGACCTCTGGCCCCAGCGGTACGAGCAGCTTAAGGTCTTGGTTTGACAAAAATCATTGAATGATTCGGGCGATTCGATATATCATGTATGGATGTGATCTTTTCCATCATGGGAAA
>CAZWGY010000470.1:0-3872 GCA_964633575.1 uncultured Desulfobacteraceae bacterium | reverse complement strand
ATTTTCGGTTGGAGCACGGGCGCATGTATTTTCACGATAAACCCTCATGACCGGGAGGGGTACCACGATCACTCCCGGGCATAAAATGGATTAAGCTATGAACGTCCTCAGACCTCATCAGTCCTCATCAGACCTCCGAGGTTTCCAAATTTTTTGGAAACCTCGGAGGTCTCTACTCCTCAGCACCCAGTCCTCAGCACTAATGTTTTCACGATAAAGGCGGATTATGAACCAAAAAACGATATCCACTCGCGTGGTCAAAATTTTAAGCATTGTCCCTGAAATCCGGGAGATTCTCCAGTCGGCGGACGGGCTTGAGGAAAAGCGGCGGAAGATCCGGCATTTTCTCTCGGACCGATTGTTTGCCCTGTTCGATGACGACCCGACCATCCCGCCGCTGGAATGGATTCTCGCCCGGAACGCGGTCAACGCATTCCGGAGCATTCTCGCCAACCGGAGCGAGCGGCTGGCCGGATTCAGCCTTCTCGGGTATCTTGACGAGATTCTCCACGCCCCTTCCCTTCGCGGGCGTCCGGCGCCGGACGCCGGCTTTTACGCGGAGCTGACCCACCTTTTGGAGGGAATCGCCGGGGAAACCGGGATTTACTCCGACAAGGTCCCGGCCTTTTCCCGCCACTCGGGCCGCCAGGCGGCCCGGCTCCGGTCGTCGGACCTCTCCCGGATGGCCCGTCAGTCGAACCGGTTCATCCGGCGGTACGAATCCGGGCTGACCGATGCGGCAATCCAGCGGCGGAGCGAGAACAAAGCGCGGATTCTGAGCTACTTTGGCGCGTCGGAGGCGGATTGGGACCGGTGGCGGTGGCACACGTCCCACATCATCCGGGACGCGGAGACCCTGGGCCGGCTGGTAACCCTGACCGATGAGGAGCGCGAGGCGGTCTCCCTGGCCCGGGCGGACCGGATTCCTTTCGGTATCACGCCCTATTACGTCTCCCTGATGGATGAAACGCCGGGCGGGGGCCGGGACACGGCGGTCCGGGCTCAGGTGATCCCGCCGCTTTCCTACGTCCGGAAGATGACGGAGATCCGGAACCGGCGGGACTGCTCCATGGATTTCATGCTCGAGCACGACACCTCCCCGATAGAGGGGATCACCCGACGATATCCCAACATCGTCATCCTCAAGCCGATCCTCACCTGCCCTCAGATCTGCGTTTACTGCCAGCGGAACTGGGAGATTGACGACGTCTGCGCTCCGGACGCCGCCATCTCCCGGAAAGCCCTGGACCGGGCCATCGGCTGGATCGCCGAAACCCCTGAGATCAACGAGGTCCTTGTCACCGGCGGGGATCCTCTGCTCATGACCGACGACCGGATCGAGGGGATTCTCGCCCGTCTGTCCGAGATTCCCCACGTGGAACGAATCCGGATCGGGACCCGGACCCTGGTTACCCTCCCCCAGCGGATCACCGAAGACCTCGTCCGGGCCATCATCCCGTTTCACATCCCCGGCAAGCGGGAGATCCTGGTGGTGACCCACGTCGAGCACATCTATGAGCTGACCCCGGCGGCCCTGGAGGCGGTCCAGAAATTCCGGCGACACGGCATCGACATTTACAACCAGCTCGTTTACACCTTTTATAATTCCCGGAAATTCGAGGCAGCGGCCCTCCGGCACCAGCTCCGCCTGATGGGAGTGACCCCCTATTACACCTTCAACACCAAGGGCAAGGAGGAGACCGACGACTACCGGGTCCCCATCGCCCGCCTGCTCCAGGAGCAGCACGAGGAGGCCCGGCTCATGCCCGGATCGGTCCGGACGGACGAGATCGTCTTCAACGTCCCCCAACTGGGCAAAAACTATCTCCGGGCCTCCCAGCACCACGACATCATCGCCGTGCTCCCCGATGGAAGGCGGGTTTACGAGTTTCACCCATGGGAAAAGAAGCTGTCCCTGGTGGACACTTATGTTTACACCGACGTCTCCATCCATCAGTATCTAAAGCGTCTGAAAGCGGCCGGGGAGAACCCGGCCGACTATCGGACCTTGTGGTACTATTATTAGAGTCGTGGATCACCCCTCGGAACCCGCCATCGACCCGGCCCGCCACCGGCGGGTCCGGCGCTTCTTCGCTCGGGTTTTCTTCCACGTTCTGATCCAGGATGTGGTGCTGAACCGCCCCGGCCTCCGGCTTCTGAGGCGTCCCGCGCCCCCGCGCTGGGCGGCCCTGGCCCGCCGGTATCGGGTTCTGGCCACGGACATGGGCGGGGTTCTGATCAAGCTCGGCCAGTTTCTAAGCACGCGGGTGGACATCCTCCCGCCGGAGGTAACCGACGCTTTGGCCGGGCTTCAGGACGAAGTCCCGCCGGCCCCGGCCGAGGCGGTGGTCGCGGCCGTGGCCGAGGACCTGGGCCGACCGGTCGATGACCTCTTTGCCGCCTTTTTCCGGACGCCGGCCGGGGCGGCGTCCCTGGCCCAGGTTCACCGGGTCCGGCTGCCGGACGGAGCCGAGGCGGTGATCAAGGTGCTCCGGCCGGGCATCGAGAGGATCGTCGAGACCGACCTTTCGGCCATCCGGGCGGCCTTTTCCTGGCTCAAGCTCTACCGTCGGGTCCGGGAACGGGTGGACCTCGACTGGCTGGCGGCCGAGTTTTCGACGGTCACCCGGGCCGAGCTGGACCTTCGGGCCGAGGGGCGGAACATCGAGCGGTTCGCCGCCGACTTCGCCGACCATTCCGGGGTCCGGGTTCCGGCCGTCCACTGGGCCTTTTCCGGCCGCCGGACCCTGACCCTCGAAAACGTCGCTCACATCAAGATCGCGGATTTAGAGGCCCTTGAGGCTGCCGGTATCCGCCGGTCGGAGGTGGCCGACCGGCTCCACGCGATCTACATGCGCCAGGTCTTCGAAACCCATTTCGTCCACGTGGACCCTCACCCCGGCAACCTCTTTGTCCGTCCCCTGCCCACCCCGGAAGAACGCGAGGCCGGGGTGGACGGGTTTCTCCCCGGCGATCCCGTCCCCTCCCGGCCCGGGCGGCCCTTCCAACTGGTTCTGGTCGATTTCGGGATGGCGGTGGAGATCCCCGAACGACTCCGGTTCAGCATCCGGGAATATGCCATCGGCGTGGGAACCCGGGACGCCGGCCGGATCGTCCAGTCACTGGTCAGCGCCGGGACTCTCCTTCGGAACGCCGATCTCCGGCGCCTGGAAGAAATCCACGAGGCCATGTTCCGGCGGCTCTGGGGAACCCGAGTGGGCCAGTTCCGGGACCTGGCCGTCGGCGAGGCCCGGTTCTTTCTGGATGAGTACCGGGACGTGATCTACGATGCGCCGTTTCAGTTCCAGGCTGATATGCTCTTCGTGGTCCGGGCCATCGGCATTCTTTCGGGGCTGGCCGGCCGGCTCGACCCGGCCTTTGACCCCTGGGCCAAGTCTGTGCCTTACGCCGAGCGGTATGCCAGGGAGACCCTGGTGGGGGATTGGCGACAGGCCGGAAAGGAGCTTGCTCAGTTCGGGGAGGCGGCCCTGAGCCTCCCGAGCCAGCTCGACCGCCTGCTCCGCCAGGCCCGTGAGGGACGGTCAACGGTCCAGGCGGCCCTGACCCCGGAGACCCGGACGGAAATCCGCCGCCTGGAGGGAAGCATCCGCCGGCTCGGGTGGATGGTCCTGTCGGCCGGCCTGATCATCAGTTGGGTGGTTCTTCGGGTGAGCCGCCCCGAAGACGCCCTCGGGTGGGGGCTGCTTCTGGCCGCCGGGGCGAGCTTCTGGATGGGAGGGCGGGGCCGATGATGCTTACCCTACAGCCATTCAGAGCCGCGACCGTCAGGGAGCCTGACATTCAGGCCCGCGACCGTCAGGGAATCTGACATTCAGAGCCGCGACCGTCAGGGAGCCTGACATTCAGAGCCG
>CAZWGY010000469.1:0-3889 GCA_964633575.1 uncultured Desulfobacteraceae bacterium | reverse complement strand
GGTCCGCCCCTACATAATGCGGGCGGGACGCCCGCGCTCCCAGGGAGGAAATGGTGGACATCCGACCGGATTGCGGGGCGGCCGAAACGATGATGGAGGTTCTATTGCTCGTAGGACCGGATGAAGCCGCCTCGCTGGTAGGTGACCACCACCGCGGTGATGTTGTCCTTGCCGCCGGCCTCGTTGGCCTGGTCGATGAGCGCCTCGCAGGCCGATCGGGCCGAGGCATATTTTCGAAGGGCCCGCTGGATCTCCGCGTCGCTGAGCATGTCCCAGAGGCCATCGGAGCAGAGGAGAAGGCGGTCGCCATGGGCGATGGTATGGCGGGAATAGCCGGGTTCGATTTTGGGCATGGCGCCAATGGCCTGGGTCAGCTCATTTTTAATGGGGCTTTCCCGGGCCTCGTCGGCGGTCATTTTGCCGTCGGCCACCAGGGACATGACCAGACTGTGGTCGGTGGTCAGGAGGCGGATGCCCGAGCGGTTGGAGAGGTAGGCCCGGGAGTCTCCCAGATGGCAGAGATGAAGCTGATTACCGTCGATAAGGGCAACCGCCACGGTGCAGCCCATCCCCCGGTACCCTTTATCAGACCTCGACATTTCCCGGACCCGCCGGTTGGCCTCGTTGAGGCCGGCCATCATCTCCTGTTTGATCCGTTCCTCATCCCCCAGGATCCGGCCCAGCAGATCGCCGGAGAGATACCGGTTGATGGCCCGGGTGGCCTGGAGACTGGCCACCTCCCCGGCGTTGTGGCCTCCCATGCCGTCGGAGACGATGAAGAGCTTTTTATCGAGCTGGATCAGGAAGTAGTCTTCGTTGCCCTTGCGGACCCGGCCCTTGTCGGTGGCCCCGTGGATCGTGTAAGTGATGTCGTCGTTGGCTCCGGTGAACCCCCCCAGCAGTCGTCTGAATAATCCCATTCTCCGTCCTCAGTCTGATGTTGTTTCGCGCCGGTAGCCGGGTTCCGTCGGCCCCAGCGACCGGAGCGCGTCGCCGACAAACGCGGCGAGCTTCGGGTCGATCCGGGCGGCGGCTTCTCGGAACTTCCGGTAAACCCGGTCCCGGGGAAAGGGACCGTCCGCCAGGAGCAACGGTGCCGCCTTGGGCTTGCCGGGCCGGCTCTCGCCGTCATCCACCCGGTAATGCCGGGCCCCCGACACCGGGTCCCAGCTCAGGGCGTGGGGCGCGCCGTTCCGGTCGTAGCAGAGCTGAAAGGCAATCGGTTCGTCCGTCTCACCCATCCAGATCAGCAGGTCGAAGTACTCGTCAAGAAACCACCGCCGAGGGGGCTCGCCGGGGTTCCGGCGAACGTTGTCGATTTCCTGGAGCATCCCCCCTATCCCTCGGGGATCATCAGAACCTGCCCGGCGATGATCCGCTGGGGGTTCCGGATGGCGTTGTGGCGGGCGATGGCCCGTGCCGAGGTGTTATACAACCGGGCGATGGTCGATAAGGTCTGGCCCCGCCGGACACGATGCTGGATGGACCGCTTGGGGGGCTGCGCCTCGACGGACGGCGTCGAATCGCCGTCCCCGGCCTCGAATTGTCCCGGAATCTTGAGAATCTGGCCGGCACGGACCCGTCGGGGATTGGCCAGACCATTCAATCGCATGAGGGCCTTCACCGAAGTCCCGTAACGTTTGGCGATCACGGAGAGGGTCTGGCCCCGCCGGACCCGGTGCTGGATGGACCGCTTGGGGGGCGGCGCCTCGACGGACGGCGTCGAATCGCCGCCCCTGGCCACGAATTGTCCCGGAATCTTGAGAAGCTGGCCGGCGCGGACCCGTCGGGGATTGGCCATGCTATTCAATCGCATGAGGGCCTTCACCGAAGTCCCGTAACGTTTGGCGATCACGGAGAGGGTCTGGCCCCGCCGGACCCGGTGCTGTTTTCCGTGGGGCCGGTAAGCGTATTTCATTCCGTCGGGAATGGCGGCGTATCGCGCCGCAAATTCGTCTCCCACTTCGGCCGGCAAAACCATCCGGTAGCCCCGCGGAACCACCCCGTCCGGCTTGAACACCGAGGCGTCCAGGGCCGGGTTGAGTTCCCGGAGGCGGCCCGGGGACACTCCGAGATGGCTCGCGATGGCGTCGGTGGCTACGTGGTCGGGGACCGGCACCTGAACCAGATTCAGGGGCGGGTCGAGCCGGATATCGGGGAAGAAGTGCCGGTATTGGGTGTAAACGTCCACGGCGGCCAGCAGCTCAGGGTAAAAGTTCCGGGAGGCATAATCGAACCGGGGGCCGTCGAATTGTTCAATGATGTCGGCAATATCGTTGCTGCCCACTTTCCGGACCGCGTTCAGCATCCCCTGAAGGCCGTAGTTGTAGGCGGTGACGGCCAGGGGCCAGGACTCCAGGGTCCGGTAATTGTGAGCCAGAAGCCGGGCGGCGGCCCGGGTAGCGTCCATGGGGTCCCGGCGCTCGTCCACCGGGTGACCCACATCGAGGTCGAACTGGCGGGCGGTGGCCGGCATGAACTGCCACATCCCGGCGGCACCGACGTAAGAAACGGCGGCGGGGTTGAAGGCCGATTCGACCATGGGAAGGCAGGCGAGGTCCACCGGGAGCCCCGCCTCCTTGAAAATTCGCCGGATGGCCTCGATATAGCGCCCGGAAAAGGCGATCCCCTTCCGGATGCTGTCAGCCTGGCCCATCTGGGCATGAACCCGGTCGGCGGCATCCCGCTTGGGAAATCGCGCCGCCTCGGGGAATTGGGCAAACCGGTCGTAAATGGCCCGCTCTTCAGGAGTCATCCGGTCGGGTTGGTCCCACCGGGAGGCCATCTCCGCCAGGATGTCGGTATAGGACTGCTTGACCTCCCGGACCGCCTTCCAGCCGCCTTTGTCGAGGTCAACCACCGCGTAAATGACATTTAAATACCAGTCATCGTGGATGATGATCTGGCGTCGGGTGTAACGGGTGAAGACGTCCCGCCAGAAGGCCACCGCCGGGGCCAGGGCGGCGGGGCGGGGGAAGCGGAACGGGGGTTCGGGGATGATGCCGTCGGGGATGAACCGGACCTCCCAGAAGCTCGCCTGGTTGCGGATGGGTTCGGGCAAGCCGTTCAAATGAGGGGGGACATTGTCGATGGAAAAGCTCAGCTTACGGAAGGGATCGCCGGTCGGCGGCATGTGGAGGGGGGCCGGCAGGTGAAACAGCAGGGCGGCCAGGGCAAAGGCTAAGACCCATCGGCGCCATCCGGCCGAGGGCGTTGGGTGCGTTCGGGCCGTTGAATCGGGTTGTATCATCCGTAAGTCCCCGTCATCCGTCGTCGTCGGCGAGTCCACGATTCCGCTATAAAGGGTTATCTTGTACCCATTGTCCTTTTTTTTCAAGTCATTTTTTTATTCTGGGGGGGGGCGCCCCCGTCAGCCGGTCCGCCGGGCGAGGAGATGGGACGGCCGGGCGGGATCATCGGGCACCGGGGGCGGGCGGCGTGACACTAGTTGAAATGGTGCTCCAGGATGTAATCGAAGAGGGTGGCCTGGATATGGTCCCACCCGTCGCTGTCGGCCACCGGGACCGAGCTTTCCTGCCGGGGAAAAGCAAACTGGTCGCACCGGTCGAGCAGATCGGGATGGACGGCGGTGAGTTCCCGCCAGAGCGCGTCCGCCCCTTCGGTATTGCTGACGGCACGGATGGCATCAATGACGGCCACCCGTCCGTCCGGGGTGAATCGAACCGGGTCATTGCCGAGCTCGAAAGTCAAATCCTCGATCATGGTTCCTCACTGATTAGGGGTTGATGGATCAAGAAAACGATTAACCAAAATTTTACAAAAATATCTAAAATGGTATGCCATGTCAAGAAAAAACAATAAAATAATGTCGAGGCGGTTTTTCGACCGACCCGATTACAGACCTCCGAGGTTTCCAATTTTTTTGGAA
>CAZWGY010000468.1:2098-3899 GCA_964633575.1 uncultured Desulfobacteraceae bacterium | reverse complement strand
TCTGAACGGTTAAAAACCATTTTCATGCACGGGGGTGATCGTGGTGCCCGCCCCGATCATTAGGATTTATTTCTCAAATTTCCATGTTTCAAGTCCCTATCTTCAGGAGTGTGCATAATGCGTCAGTCACAATCGTCCCGTCATCCGATTCAACCGATAGACCGCCGCCTGCCCCTCCGGGCGGCCCTTGGCGCCGCCGGCCTGTCCATCCTGCCCACGGCCTGGGCCGTGGCCCTTGTCGGGGCGGATGGAACGGGAGGCGGAGCGGCCATTGTGATCGGCGGGGCGGTGGCCGCCCTGGTGGCCTTTGGAGTTGCCTGGCGGTGGGCGACCGGGCTTCGTTCCGACGTTCGAATCCTTTCGGCCGCTCTGGCCGACGGCGCGGACTCGTCAGGAACATTTTCCGACGCCGCGGCCCGACTCCGGCATCCTGACTTCTTCACCCCGCTCACCCAACCCATCGCCGACCTCATCACCATGGCCCGGAAGCATCGGGATACGGTACACCGGCTCCCGGCCCCGGTGATGGAGATCGACCAGGACTTCACGGTGGTTTTCATGAACGAAGCCGGCGCGGCTCTGGCCGGCGAGACATCCTCGGGCTGTATCGGGAAAAAGTGTTATGACCTTTTCCGGACCGATGACTGCCGGACGGCCCGGTGCGCCCTTCACCGGGCCATGGCCGACGGTGACCGTCGATCGAGCGAAACCCGGGCCCATCCCCGGACCGGCGACAATATCCCCATCACCTACACCGGAATCCCGGTCCAGGACGAGAACGGTCAGGTTCGGGGGGCGTTGGAATTCGTGGCGGACATCTCATCCGTTTACGACGTCGTTGACGAGGTCAAGGGGATCACGCCCAATCTCAGTTCGGCCGCCGAGGAACTATCCGCCGTGGCCACCGAAATGGCCGCCTCCGGGGAGGAGCTTTCCGCGCAGATGCGCTCGGTAACCGACGCCACCACGACGGTCACCGACGGCGTCCGGTCGTTGGCGGGGGACACCGAAACGGCCAGCCGGACCCTTACCTCGGCCCTGAAAACGGTGACGGCCGGCACCGAGTCCATGGCCGGGATTGACGGGGCGGTCTCGGAGATCGCCACCGCTCTGGAAGAGATCAACGGTCGGACCGCCCAGGCCCGGGAGATTTCCGGCGAGGCCCGATCACGGGCCGAAGCGGTGGCCGGCCGAACGGCCGCCCTGTCCGATGCCGCCCGAGCCATCGGCCGGGTCATGGCGCTGATCAAATCCATCGCCGACCAGACCCATCTTCTGGCCATCAATGCCGCCATCGAAGCGGCGGGTGCGGGTGAGGCGGGCCGGGGGTTCGCCGTGGTCGCCGGGGAGGTCAAGGCACTGGCCAACCAGTCGGCCGAAGCCACCGCCGAAACCGGAGGCCATATCGATCGGATTCAGACGGCCACCGCCGACGTCCACGAGGCCATTGAACGGATCGGCCGGACCGTGGAGAATATCGCCGACATCAACGATGCCATCGCCGGGTTGGTCAGCGAGCAGGCCGGGGTGGCGGTCGGCATCAGCCAGACGGTGGGACAACAGGCGGACCGCTCCCGTGAAGTGGCTCAGCAGCTTTCGACGGTGGCCGACGATGCCCGGGGGGTGGCCCAGGCCGCCGGCGAAGTCACCTCACGGGTCGAAGCGATCTCCCGCACCATCCAGGAGGCCGATACAGCGGTCCGGCAGGTGGCGGTCGGAGCCGCCCAGACCGACCAGGCCGCCCAGGAGGTCGCCCGGCTGTCCGCCTTCCTGGATACCGCGGTTAAGCAGTTTACCCTGT
>CAZWGY010000468.1:0-1998 GCA_964633575.1 uncultured Desulfobacteraceae bacterium | reverse complement strand
GCCGGCCCGGAAGCCGACATCCCCCGATTCGGTGACGGCGTAAGCGGGGGCCAAAATCAGAAGCGGCACCAGCCCGGCCGGAATTCGGCCCAGCCAGGCCAGACCTCCGAGGTTTCCAATGTTTTGGAAACCTCGGAGGTCTAACCGCCCCGCGCCACGCTCCAGAAGCGCCGCCCCCGTCAGGGCCACGGCGGCGTAAAGGGCCCCGGCCGACGGAGCAAACGCCAGGAGGCCAAGCCCCAAAGCCGCCCATCCCCCCCGGAAGCCCCAGCCGTCAAGATCGCCCGACTCGGACCGCTCCAGGCGAAAGAGGAGCGCGGTCACCGCCACGCCCAGAGCCCCCACGGCCCACCCGGCCAGGACATCCGGCCCGTCGTGGACTCCCAGATAGAGGCGGGAGACCCCGATGAGAAAGACGACCACCCCCCACCCGAACCCGGCCGGAAGCGACGGCCGGAGAAGAAACAACCCGCCGTAGAGGAGCATCGCCGCCTGAGCATGTCCGCTGGGAAAGGCATGGCTCTCCGGAGCCGGTCCCACCAGGGTGACCGACGGGCTCCGTTGAAAGGGCCGGAGATCCCGGCTGAAGTCCTTCATGATGGCGTTTCCCTCCATGAACAGGAGCAACACCAGGGCGAGCAGCCAGCCACGTCGGCGGTCCACGGTCCAGTAGATCACCGGCAAGAGCACCATGTATGCGGCGGCGCCACCCAGCGCGGTCACGGCCAGCATAATGCCGTCAAGCGCGGGATGGTGAAATGCCTGAACCCCTGAAACGAGATTCATACCGGTCATATCCATTGCGCCTCCTTTCGACTTTCCCCGACGTCTCCCTACGGCCTTTTCCGGGTCGATATAAAGCATCGACCCGATGACGGGAAGCGGGGATTGTTGTATAATCTATTATCAGTAATCGTTTGCCGGCGTCCGGGTGGGCGCCGGCATCCCGACAACCCACGATATCAAAGGAGGCCTTCATAATGAAACCCATCCGAGCGCCGGCCGTGGCCGGCACCTTTTACGACGGTGACCCCGAGCGGCTCCGGGAGATGACCGCCAACTTCCTCGACCGGGCCGACCCCGAGCCGATGTCCGGCGAAATCATCGGCCTGATCAGCCCTCACGCGGGCTTCCCCTATTCGGGACAGGGGGCCGCCTTCGGCTATCGGCTCCTGACCGGGGACGGAATCCGGCGGGCCATCATCCTGGCCCCGAGCCACCGCCATGGCTTCTCCGGAGTCGCTCTCACCGACGCGGCCGCCTACCGGACCCCGCTGGGGGACATCCCCGTGGACACGCCGGCCTGTGAGGCCCTGGCCGGCGAGCCCGAGTTCGAAACCATCCCCGAGGCCCACGCGGCCGAACATTCCCTGGAAGTCCAGCTCCCGTTTCTCCAGGTGGCCCTCCGGACTGAAATCCAGCTCGTCCCCCTCATTGTCGGGCAGTTGGACCCCGGGGCTTACTCGCCGATCGCAAAGGCCCTCCGGCGGATCATCCGGCCGGGCGATCTGGTGATCGCCTCCTCCGACTTCACTCACCAGGGTCCCCGATTCGGTTATCAGCCCTACCGGACGAACGTGGCGGAAAAGATCCGCGAACTGGATATGGGAGCAGTGGACCCCATCCTGGCCCTGGACCGACCGGGATTCATCCAGTACGTTCGGGACACGGGGGCCACCATCTGCGGAGCCCATCCCATCGGGGTCCTGTTGGAGACCCTGCCCGAGGGGACAACCGGGCGGCTCCTCAAGTACTACACCTCCGGGGACATCACCGGGGATCACACCGATTCGGTGAGCTACGCCACCATCGCCTTCAGTCGTCCGGAGGGATGGGGGTAACCGAGGACTGAGTAACGAGGACTGAGGACTGAGTGATTTAGACCTCCGAGGTTTCCAAAAAATTTGGAAACCTCGGAGGTCTCTTTGCTGGAAACCTCGGACGTCTCTATCGGCGCCTGGGAGCGCGGGCGTCCCGCCCGCATGTCGTAGGGGCGGA
>CAZWGY010000467.1:2370-3902 GCA_964633575.1 uncultured Desulfobacteraceae bacterium | reverse complement strand
TGATTCATCGCGCCGGTGCGTTCCCTGATTCATGATCGTAGGGGCAAACCTACGTATTTGCCTATATCGGGCGGACACGCAGGTCCGCCCCTACAACTGCGGGCGGAACGCCCGCGCTCCCAGGCCGCCCCTACCTCCCCGCCATCATCTCCCGGAACCGGGTAAACAGGTACCCCGCGTCATGGGGTCCGGGCGAGGCTTCGGGATGGTATTGGACCGAAAAGGCCGGGATCTTCCGGTGGCGGAACCCCTCCAGGGTCCGGTCGTTCAGGTTGATGTGGGTGATTTCCACGTCCTGACCGGAGTCTTGGAGGCTTTCGAGGTCCACGGAGAAGCCGTGGTTCTGGGAGGTGATCTCGATCCGGCCGGTTTGAAGATTGTGGACCGGCTGATTGGCTCCCCGATGGCCGAATTTCAGCTTGAAGGTTTGTCCCCCCAGGGCCAGTCCCAAGAGTTGGTGGCCGAGGCAGATTCCGAAGATGGGGCGAAAATCCAGAAGCTCCCGGATGGTCCCCACCGCTCCGGTCAGCGGTTCGGGGTCGCCGGGACCGTTGGACAGAAAGATCCCGTCGGGGTCGAGTGCCCGGACCGTTTCGGCCTGGGTTTCCGCCGGGACCACCAGAGCTTCCAGCCCCTGAGCCGTCAGGCTCCGGAGGATGTTGTATTTGATGCCGTAATCGAAGGCCACCACGGCGGGCCGGTCACCTCGATGGCGCCAGATCTTCCGGTCCAGCGGGATCTCCGGCGGGATGGGCTCCGGCGCGTTATCAATCCACCGGTAGGCCGATGGCGTGGTGACTTCGCCGGCGAGGTCCAGCCCCGCCATGGGCGGGATGCCCTGGGCCCGCCGGGCCAGGGACGCGGGATCGAGATCCCGGGTGGAAATGACCGCCCGCATGGCCCCGACGGTCCGGATGTGCCGGGTCAGGGCCCGGGTGTCGAAATCGGAAACCCCCATCACGCCGGAGTCGCTCAGGTAGTCGGCCAGGCTCCCGGTGGCCCGGTAGTTGCTGTAATCGCCCTCGTATTCCCGGACCAGAAACCCGGCCACCTGAACCCGATCCGACTCGATATCCTCGGGGGTCACGCCGTAGTTGCCGATGAGCGGATAGGTCATGGTAACCAGTTGGCCCCGGTAGGATGGGTCGGTGAGGACCTCCTGGTAGCCGGTCATGCTGGTGTTGAAGACCACTTCTCCGCTCGTCTCGCCGGGACCGGTAAAGGATCGGCAGGGGAAGGCGCGTCCGTCTTCTAAGGCCAAAAGTGCTTTCATTGCGGTGTCGATCGATGCGTGGTTGGGGTTGAAAATTTTAGATTTTAGATTTTAGATTTCTGATTGATGATCATCGCTTATCGTGAAAATACATTTTCATGCCTGGAGGTGATCGCGGTTCCTGACCCGAGCATGAGGGTTTATACCGATCACGATGAGAAATCCCCAATCATCAATCAAAAAATCCTCAACCAAAAACGAAAGATCTAGCATGATTTCAGCCGATCCGCAAGGGCTAATCCCGCCGGCCGCTCCGGAA
>CAZWGY010000467.1:0-2270 GCA_964633575.1 uncultured Desulfobacteraceae bacterium | reverse complement strand
ATCTAGCATGATTTCAGCCGATCCGCAAGGGCTAATCCCGCCGGCCGCTCCGGAAGCGGTCCGATCAGGAGGTCAGGCGGATCTTCACGGCGTTGGCGTGGGCGTCGAGCCCCTCGATTTCGGCCAGCCGGATGATATCCCCCGCTTCCTGGCGGAAGGCCGATTCGGCGTACCGGATCAGGCTGGTTTTTTTGGTAAAATGGCTCACCGAGAGGGCCGAGGAGAACCGGGCCGTCCCGGCCGTGGGCAGGACGTGGTTGGGACCGGCCATGTAGTCGCCCACCGGCTCCGGGGTATGGGGCCCCAAAAAGATGGCCCCGGCGTTCCGAATCCGGTCAACGGTCTCGAAAGGCTCGCGGATCTGGAGCTCAAGATGCTCCGGGGCGATCCGGTTGGACAGGGCAAAGGCGGTGTCGAGGTCCGGGACCACGATGATGGCCCCGTAGTGGTCCAGGGCCCGGCGAGCGATGTCCCGGCGCATGAGCTTCCCCAGTTGAGACTTTACGGCATCGGCCACGGCGTCGGCCTGCATCCGGGATGGGGTCAGGAGGACGGAGGAGGCCAGGGGGTCGTGCTCGGCCTGGCTCAAGAGATCAGCGGCGACAAAGGCCGGAGTCGCCGTCTCGTCGGCGATGATCAGGATCTCGCTGGGACCGGCGATCATGTCGATCCCGACGGTGCCGGAGACCAGCTTTTTGGCCAGGGTGACATAGAGGTTGCCGGGGCCGACGATCACATCAACCCTCGGGATGGTCTCGGTGCCATGGGCCAGAGCCGCGATGGACCAGGCCCCTCCCACCCGATAGACCGCATCCGCCCCGGCCCGTTGAGCCGCGGCCAGAAGGTAGGGATTGACGGTCCCGTCCGCCTGGGGCGGGGTGACCATGCAGACGTTCCGGACGCCGGCGATTTTGGCCGGGATGATCCCCATGAGGACCGACGAGACCAGCGGGGTCCGCCCTCCCCGGCCGCCGGGGACGTAAACCCCGGCGGCATCCACCGGGTGGACGAGCTGGCCCAGGAGAGTTCCCGGACGGTCGGATTGAATCCAGGACCGCTCCACCTGGGACCGGTGGAAGGACTCGATCTGGCGGGCCGACCGGTCCAGAGCCCGGAGAAAGCCCTCATCCGGGATATCGGCCGCCGCGGCGATCCGGGATGGCGGAACCCGGATGTCGGCCACGGTGAGCGCTTCCGAGTCGAACTGGTGAGTATAACGCACCAGGGCCTCGTCACCCTCAGCTTTGACGTCGGAAATAATCCGGGCCACGCGGGCCACATCGTCCGGGTTGAACTCGATATTGCGGTGGATAATGGCATCCAGCCGCTCCTGGGCCGCCGAGGAAGGGTATTGATAAATTTTCATGATTCTATGAGATGCCGCCTAAAAGGGTATGTCGTCGTCATCGGGTCCGTCCGAAGCGGGCGGGCTCCCGTTGTCGTAGTCGTCATTGCCGCCCGGCGCGGAGCGGTCCGGTCCGGTATATCCGCCGCCGCCCGGCGGGCTGGCCGGCGGGCCGGACGGGCTCGACGGACTCGACGGGCTCGACGGGCTCGACGGACTCGACGGCGCGGGCCGTTCCGGTTGCTGAGGCCTCCCCTGGGGCGCGTATCCGCCGCCGGACGGGCCATCATACCCGCCGCCGCCCCCCGGCGGGCCGGACGGCGCGGGCCGTTCCGGTTGCCGAGGCCGCCCCTGGGGCGCGTATCCGCCGCCTCCGGACGGGCCATCATATCCGCCACCGCCGCCGCCTCTGGCCTCGGGATAGTCGGAGTAGTCATCCGGTGGCGGTCCCGACCGTCCCGAACCGGAATCATCCCGCCCGCCCAGGAACTGGACGTTTAACGCGACGACTTCCGTGGTGAACCGCCGGATGCCCTCTTTGTCCTCCCATTCCTTCGTCTGAAGCCGACCTTCCACATAGACCTGCCGGCCCTT
The DNA here is from genome assembly GCA_964633575.1 of uncultured Desulfobacteraceae bacterium. Classification (GTDB taxonomy): domain Bacteria; phylum Desulfobacterota; class Desulfobacteria; order Desulfobacterales; family JAABSP01; genus CAYNGG01. The sequence goes on along the minus strand of CAZWGY010000467.1, from coordinate 331 downwards.
GGCGAGATACTTACCACAATTTTCCGCCATCCGGCCAAAGACGACGATCCGGTGCCATTCGGTCCGCTCCCGGCGCTCGCCGGAGTTCCGGTCCGTCCAATACTCGGATGTGGCGATCCGAAAGTTGCCCACGGCGGTTCCCTCCTGGGTGTACCGCACCTCGGGGTCATGTCCCAAATGTCCGATCAAAATCACTTTATTGATGCCTGCTGCCATAAGTGCCTCCCGATGAGCCAAAAAAGGTTGCCGTCGGTCGATGGATATCGAAAAGCGGGGGCCATGTCAACTACTCGGAATCGGCCGGCTCGGGTTTTTGCCGGCGGCCGATCCG
>CAZWGY010000466.1:0-3914 GCA_964633575.1 uncultured Desulfobacteraceae bacterium | reverse complement strand
CTGGAGAAAGCAGACGTCGTCGTAGAGAATCCCCTGATGGGCGATGACGTTGGCCGTGTAGCCCGACATGAAGAGGCATCGCATCTCCGGCCGCAGCCGGGTGAGCTCCTGTTGAAGCTCCCGGCCGCTCATCTCGGGCATGATCACGTCGGTCATCAGGAGGTGGATCTCCCCGTCGTAATGCTCGGCCCGGCGGATCGCTTCGTTTGGGGTGTTTGCGCGGATCGCCGTATAACCCAGGTCCCGGAGGAGCATGGCGGCGAGCTGGATCACGGCCCGGTCGTCTTCCACCAGGAGAACGGTTTCAGTCCCGCCGGGGATGGCGGCCTTGGGACCCGGCTCACTCACCGGGATTGCGTCGTCGCCGGAATGGTGCCGGGGAAGGTATATCTTGAAAGTCGTCCCGGCTCCCGGCTCACTGTAAACGTTGATGAATCCCCGGTTCTGCTTGACAATCCCGTAAACCGTGGCCAGCCCCAGCCCGGTCCCCTTGCCCATCTCCTTGGTGGTGAAAAACGGCTCGAAGAGCCAGTCCAGGGTGTCCGCGTCCATTCCGCAGCCGTTGTCGCTCACCTGGAGAGTCACATAGTCGCCGGGGAGAAATCCCGAGTGGGTCCGGCAATAGGCCGCGTCAAAGGTCGCGTTGTGGGTCTCGATGGTCAGCTTTCCGACGCCGGCGATGGCGTCCCGGGCGTTGACCGCCAGGTTGGCCAGGATCTGGTTTACCTGACCGAGGTCCATCCGGACGGGCCAGAGGTCGTCGCTCGGGTGCCAGAGGAGGTCGATGTCCTCTCCGATCAGCCGTTTGAGCATCTTGAGGAGGTCCTCGACGATGTCGTTCAGGCTCAGGATACTGGGGGCCACCGTCTGTTTCCGGGCAAAAGCCAGAAGCTGTCCGGTGAGGCTCGCCGACCGCTGCCCCGCCTTCTGGATTTCCTGGAGCCGTCGGTGGAGCGGGTCGGTTTCGGGCAGGGTCGTCAGGGCCATCTCGGTGTGGCCGAGGATGACCGTCAAATTGTTGTTGAAATCGTGGGCCACGCCCCCGGCCAGACGTCCCACCGCTTCCATTTTCTGAGCCTGGCGGAGCTGGTCTTCGAGGGCTTCCCGTTCGATTTCGGCCTGCTTTCGCTCGGTGACGTCCATGTCGGTTCCCCAGAATCCGGTCAGGCTCCCCGCCTCGTCGGTCAGGGGGATGGCGCTGGTCGAGACCCAGACGATCCGGCCGTCCTTTGACCGGACCGCGCTGATCACGTTCCGGAGTGCCGTCCGCCCCTCGAAAGCCTTGGAGACCGCTTCGGCGAAACCATCCCGCTCGCTTTCCGCTCTGATATCGTAAAAGGTCCGGTGCCCCACCAGCTCATCGGGGCGGTAGCCGAGGACGGATTCGACCATCCCGCTGACCTGGGTGTATCGCCCATCAGGGGCGACCTCCCAGGTGTAGGTCCGGCTCTGCCGGGCGAGCTGCTCGAAGCGGCGCCGGCTGTCGAGGAGCGCGGCTTCCGCCCGCTTTCGCTCGGTGATGTCGATGACCACTCCCTCGTAGCGGATCAGGTCCCCGTTGTCGTCGTAGCAGCTCCGGGTGCTGTTGGAGACCCATAAGACGGTCCCGTCCCGGCGCCGGGCCCGAAACTCGAAATGCTCCACCGACCCTTCGGTCTGGAGCCGTTCTTTGTAGCGCCGGCGGTCCTCGGGATCGAAATAGTACTGGGTGGCGATATCGGAGATGGCGGAGATCATGGTCTCGGGCGAATCATAGCCGAACATCTCCGCAAAGGCCGGGTTGAGGGTGATAAACCGTCCCTCGGGGGTGCTCTGGAAGAACCCCACGACGGCGTTTTCGAAAATCCCCCGGTATTTTTCCTCGCTGTCGGCCAGAGCCTGCTCGGCGGCCTTGGCGGCGGTGATGTCCCGGGCGATGGCATAGGTCATCCCGACGGCCGGGTCCGGGTGAGAGACCCAGCTCAGCCACCGATAGCTCCCGTCCCGGCACCGGTAGCGGTTTTCGAAGTCGATCACCTTCACCCCGGCCTCGAGCTTTTCCGCCATGACCCGACGGGTCGGTTCAAGATCGTCCGGGTGAATGAAGTCGAAAAAGGGCCGCCCCAGCAGCTCCGCCGGGGAGAATCCCAGGGTCTCGGTAAAGGCCGGATTGATTTTGACAAAGGTGGCCGTCTTGATGTCGGCGATGCAGATCAGGTCGATGGACATGCCGAAAATCCGGCCCAGCTCGTCTTCGGCGGCCCGGCGCTCGTCCACCTCCGACTGAAGCGTCGTCAGGGAGGACTGAAGCGCGGCGGCCATCCGGTTGAAGGACCGGGCCAGCTCGCCGATCTCGTCCTGTCGGCTCACCATCACCCGTTCCGTCCAGCGGCCCGCCGCCAGGCTCCGGGCCGAAGCGTTTAAGCGGAGAATCGGCCGGGTCACCCACCGGCTGGTGATCAGCCCGCAGAGGATGGCGGCCAGCAGCCAGGCGGCGCAGAGGTAAACCGTGGTCCGGTTATTCTGGTGGATTTTGGCCAGAAAATCGGATTCGGGGACGGCCACCACCACCCGCCAGTCGAGCCCGTAAGGATCTCCAAACGGGGTAACTCGGACGAAATGGACGCTATCTCCCACGGTCACCCGGCGGTTGCCCCCGTCGTCGCCATCGGCCGGGCGCCCGGTTTCTGAAAAGTCAACGGCGGAAGCGATCGCCCGGATCAGGGGATGGCGGCTGTCGCCGGCCGAAAGCCGCTCCGCTTTGCCCGCCTCGGTGATCCGGAAAGGCATCTCCGGCACCGACGCGGCCACCAGGAGCCCGGATCGATCCACGATGAATGCCTGGCCGCTCTGGCCGATCCGAAGGGTTTTCAGGAAATCGGAGATCCGGGAGAGGCGGACGGCGGCGGTGGTCACCCCCAGGAGGTTTCCGGACGGGTCGTAAATGGGCATACTCAGGGCCATCTGAAGGGTCGGGTCCACGAAATGCTTGTAGATCGCCGACCAGACCGGCCCGCCGGCCGCCACCGGTGCCCGGTACCAGGGGCGCTTTCGAGGATCATAATCGGGGGCCACGCTCAACGGGTCCGTGATGTGCCCGTCGTCATCGATGTGATAGGTGATCAGGTCGAACCCGGTGGATGCGTCGGAAATCTGGATGACCCGCCGGCCGCTCGCCGGAGTGTCCACGCCGACGTAGGCACCTTCCTCGTTGCCCAGGGCGATGTTGTTGACCGATACGGCAAGCTGCGCCTGGCGCCGGAGATACTCCCGCCAGGGGGTCAGGTCCGAGGTGCTCAGCAGGCCGGTGTGAATCGCCATCCGGTTGGTCTCGTCGATCCGATAGGGGGCCTCGAGAAAGTGGCGGAGATTGTCCTCGATCCGGGCCGTGACCTCGGCCAGCAGGGTCGAAACCACCTCCGCGACGGCCGCCTGGCCGTTTAAGATCGACAGGGTACCGGTCATCCCCACCGCCAGGACCATCAGGACGACGAAAGGGACCACAATGACCGTTTTCAGGGAGACGGTCCGGGTCATTCGCCCCCTCTTGCCTCGTCGAGGACCCGTCGAACCGTCACGGCGAGGTCGGCTTTGCTCAGAGGCTTCATGGCAAACGCCCGGATACCGAGGTCCGGGGCGGTATCCTCGGATACCGTCTCGCTATGGCCGGTACACAGGATGATCGGGAGGTCCGGACGGATGGCCAGCAAAGCCTCGGCCAGCTCGGTGCCGGTCAAACTCGGCATGGCCATGTCGGTGATGACCAGATCGAACCGCATGGGGTCCGCCCGGACCATCTCCAGGGCCGTGAGCGGGCTTGAGGTCCCGTCGGTTCGGTAGCCCAACTGGGCGAGCTGAGTGGTGATCAGACTCAGGATGGCCTCCTCGTCGTCGATCACCAGGACCGTTTCCGATCCGGTCGGCGGGAGTGATAG
>CAZWGY010000465.1:0-3921 GCA_964633575.1 uncultured Desulfobacteraceae bacterium | reverse complement strand
CGATCCGCTAAATCGAGGTGTCCGTCAGGTTATCCGCGGACTTCGATCTTTTTCCGCCTGGCGCCCTCGCCCTTGGGGACGGTGACCGTCAGCACGCCGTCCTGGTAGGCGGCGTCGATCTTGTCGGTCTCGACCTCGGCGGGCAGCCGGACGCTCCGGCGGAAGGCACCATACCGGCTTTCCCGGACATGGTAGCTCTCGCCCTTTTCCTCGTGATCGGACTTCTTCTCACCGCTCAGGGTCAGCAACCCATCCGAGACGGTGATGTCGATATCCTCTTTCTTCATCCCCGGAATCTCGGCCTTCACGGTGATGTTGTCATCGGTCTCCGAGACGTCGATGGACGGGGCAAACCAGGTCTCGGTCTCGGCAAAGGGGGCCGGTTTCCAGAAATCTTCGAAGAATCGGTCGAAAAGGTCCGGCTGGAAACGGCTCAAGCCCCGATCCGTTCGCAGTGCGGGAATCAAGCTTCTCATGGCTCAAACCTCCTTTTCAATTGGTTTATCGGTTTCCGGGCGGCTCATGCCATCCCGTTTGACTTTAACAATAATCACCTCGCGGGAGCTGTCAAGGGGTATTGCAAGCACGAAATGTGCCATGGCCTGAATTTTTCTTTTGAAGCCCGGCCCCGGCCGTTTTTCTCAAAATCGAGTTGCTCCCCGCCGCGTCATTGTGCTACCGTCTTCATCCATATCGGAAGCCGGCGGTCCCGTTCCCCGGCGAGTAACGCTCACCCCTGACAATCCGAAGACGGTGCCCATGGCCCAGCACTTTTTCGAATCGCCGATTTTAAGCTCGCCCTATGCCTACCCATCCCGTCACTGGGAGCTGGACGCGGACGGCCAGCCCACCGACCGGATTCTCGATGTCCGGCGGCCCGCGTCCTTTATAACCCCGGTCCCCAAGCCCAAAAAGCGGAAAAAGGCCGCCAAAGGGGGAAAGCAGACCGATCTCCCGTTCGGCTCGGACGAGGGGATCTCCACCGACCGACAGGCTTACGACCCCACCTGGCTCATCAACACGGTCCGGCGGGAGGTGGACATCTGGCGAAACCTTTCCCGCCCGGAGCAATGGGGGGTCACCCCGGAGACGGCCCGGCTGCTCCAGCACTGGCGCCATCACGATTTCCAGGGCATCCGGCCGTTTTTCTGTCAGGTGGAGGCGGTCGAGACCCTGATCTGGATCACCGAGGTCCTGCCGCAATTGAAGCGGTCCGACCAGAAAATCCGGACCCTGATCCGGAACGCCAACCACGCGGCCAACCCGAGCCTCCACCGGATCGCGCTCAAGCTGGCCACCGGCGCGGGCAAGACCATGGTCATGGCCATGATCATTTCCTGGCAGACGGTCAACGCCGTCCGCCACCCCAACAGCAAGCTGTTCACCCGGGGCTTCCTGGTGGTCGCCCCGGGCCTGACCATCCGGGACCGGCTCCGGGTTCTCCACCCCAGCGACGCGGACAGCTACTACACGGCCCGGGAGCTGATCCCCCCGGACATGGCGGCGGACCTCGGCCGGGCCAAGATCGTGGTGACCAACTACCACGCCTTCAAGCTCCGGGAGCGGATGGACCTCTCCAGGGGCGGCCGGGCGCTCCTCCAGGGCCGAGGCCCGGCCCTCGAAACCCTCGAGACCGACGGCCAGATGATCCAGCGGGTCATGCCGGCGCTCATGGGATTCAAAAACATCCTGGTGATCAACGACGAGGCCCACCACTGCTACCGGGAACGACCCCAGACCGACGACGTGGCCGACCTTACGGGGGACGAAAAGGAAGAGGCCAAGCAAAACAACGAGGCCGCCCGGCTCTGGATTTCCGGCATCGAAGCGGTCAAGCGGAAGCTGGGGGTCCGGTCGGTGATCGACCTTTCGGCCACGCCCTTTTTCCTCCGGGGCTCCGGTTACGCCGAGGGGACCATCTTTCCCTGGACCGTGAGCGACTTTTCCCTCATGGACGCCATCGAGTCCGGGATCGTCAAGCTTCCCCGGGTTCCGGTGGCCGACAACATCCCCGGCGGCGACGTGCCCAAGTTCCGGAACCTCTGGGAGCACATCCGCCGGAAGATGCCCAAAAAGGGACGGGGCAAGGCCAAAGGGCTCGACCCCCTGAGCCTCCCCACCGCCCTCGAGACCGCCCTCGACGCCCTCTACGGCCACTACGAAAAGACCTTCGAAGCCTGGGAGGCGGCCGGGGTCGAGGTCCCCCCGGTCTTTATCGTGGTCTGCAACAACACCTCCACCTCCAAGCTCGTCTGCGACCTCATCGCCGGGTTTCACCGGGCCGACCCCGACGGCGGGACCGAATCCTTCAAACCGGGCCGGCTGGCCCTCTTCCGGAACTACGACGAGGACGGCAACCGCCTGCCCCGGCCCCGGACCCTCCTCATCGACAGCCACCAGCTCGAATCCGGCGAGGCCCTCGACAAGGGCTTCCGGGAGATGGCCGCCGACGAGATCGAGCGGTTCCGGCGGGAGATCGTCCTGAGAACCGGCGACGCATCGGCCGGCGCGAGCCTCTCCGACGAGGACCTCCTCCGGGAGGTCATGAACACCGTCGGGAAAAAGGACCGGCTGGGCGAGTCGGTCCGGTGCGTGGTCTCGGTCTCGATGCTCACCGAAGGCTGGGACGCCAACACCGTGACCCACGTCCTCGGAGTCCGGGCCTTCGGCACCCAGCTCCTCTGCGAGCAGGTGGTCGGCCGGGCCCTCCGCCGCCAGTCCTACGACCTCAACCCGGACGGGCGGTTCAACGCCGAGTACGCCGACGTCCTCGGGATTCCCTTCGACTTCACCGCCAAGCCGGTGATCGTCAAGCCCCAGCCAGCCCGGCCGACCGTCCGGGTCCACGCCGTCCGGCCCGACCGGGACGCCCTCGAGATCCGGTTTCCCCGGGTCGACGGCTACCGGGTGGACCTCCCCGACGCCCGGCTGACCGCCAGATTCTCCAAAGATTCCGTCCTGGACCTCACCCCGGACCTCGTCGGACCGTCGGCCACCAAAAACCAGGGGATCATCGGCGAGGGCGTGACCCTGACCGTCGATCACCTCGCCGACCAGCGCCGCGCCACCATCCTCTTCGAGCTGACCCGGCACCTCCTCTTCAGGAAATTCCGAGACCCCGGCGAGGAGCCCAGAATTCACCTCTTCGGCCAGCTCAAGGAGATCTGCCGGGAATGGCTCGACGGCGGATACCTCAAGTGCTCCGGCGGAACCTACCCCGCCCAGTTGCTCTACCAGGAAATCGCCGACATGGCCTGTGAACGGATCACAAGCGCCATCACCGAAGCCATGGCCGATGATCAGCCCGTCCGGGCGATCCTCGACCCGTACAACCCGACCGGCTCCACCGCCTTCGTCAACTTCACCACCTCGAAATCACCCCTCTGGCAAACCGACCCGGGCCGGTGCCACATCAACTGGGTGGTCTGCGACAGCGACTGGGAAGCCGAATTCTGCCGGGTCGCCGAGGATCACCCCCGGGTCCGGGCCTATGTCAAAAACCAGAACCTGGGATTCGAGGTCCCCTACATGATGGGCTCGACCCACCGGAAATACCTCCCGGACTTCATCGTGGTCGTGGACGACGGCCGGGACGAGCCACTCCACCTCATCGTCGAGATCAAGGGATTCCGCCGGGAGGACGCCAAGATCAAAGCCGAGACCATGAAGGCCTACTGGGTCCCCGGCGTCAATAACCTGGGCGGATTCGGGCGGTGGGCCTTTGCCGAGCTCACGGACGTCTACGAGATCGCCTCGGAATTCGACCGGCTCATCGCGTCGTTTGCCGGCGAGGCGGCCGCGTGAGGGGATTGTGGGGCACCGGGGACGGAAACCCGGCGTCCACCACCGGGGCTTCGCCCTCATCGCTATACACATGCTATTCTATCCGCGGATTACGCAGATGGACGCAGATTAAAAAAA
>CAZWGY010000464.1:1900-3922 GCA_964633575.1 uncultured Desulfobacteraceae bacterium | reverse complement strand
TCCCCCGGCGCGGGTTATCCGAGGAGGCCCTTGATGCTTTCGGTGATCTCCTCGGCCGAAGCCGGCTTGGCGATGTAGTCGTCGGCCTCGGTGCTCATGCCGTCGGCGTGGGAATACCGGGTGGAAGTCACGTGGGATGCCACCGCCGTCAGGAGGACCACCGGGATATCCTTAAACCGGTCATCCTCTTTGATCTCCCGGCACATCTCGTAGCCGTCCTTTTCCGGCATCATCACGTCCAGGACAATGGCGTCCGGCGGGGTGGCCTGGACCTTTTCCATGCCCTCGACGCCGTTGTAGGCCACGTCCACCAAAAAACCTTCCTTCTCCAGATTTCCCTGGACGATGGCGGCGAAATCAGGCTCGTCGTCCACCACCAGAATGCGTTTTTTCTCGCTCATTCCGTCACCTCCTTGTGATCGGTGGGTTGGTCTGGGGATCGACCGGCGCCCAACCCTTAATCGACGCTCGGTCGGGGGTGAAGGCCGGCCCGCTCGACGATCTCGGGGACCTTCTCTTCCCATTCAATGGCCATGACGTGAAAGCCGGCCACGCCTTCCACCCCCTTGAGCCGCTCGATGGACTCGATGAGGATGTTGATGCCCTCTTCGGGCTGTTTCTCCTTGGGCGTGTCGGCCATCCTTTTGACCACATCGTCGGGCACGTCCATGCCCGGGACGCGGTTTTTCATGTAGCGGGCCATCCCGGCCGACTTGAACGGGGTCAGCCCGGCCAGGATGGAAACCCGCTCATGGAGCCCCCGGTCGCGGACCCCGACCATCCATTCCTCGAACCGGTCGAGGTTGTAGATGCACTGGGTCTGGATGAACTCGACCCCGGCGGCAACTTTTTTCGCCAGGCGGGGAACCCGGATTTCAAAGGGGTCGGCAAAGGGGTTGGCGGCGGCCCCCACGAACATCCGGGGCGGCCGGTTGATCTCTCCGCCGCCCAGAAAGAGCCCCTCGTCCCGCATCCGCCGGACCGTCTGGATCAACTGCATGGAATCGATGTCGTGGACGTTCTGGCCCTGGGCGCAGTCCCCGAAGCTCTGGTGGTCGCCGGACAGGCACAAGACGTTGTGGATGTCGAACGAGGCCGCGCCCAGAATGTCGCTCTGGAGCGCGATCCGGTTCCGGTCCCGGGTCACCATCTGAAGGACCGGCTCGAGACCCATTTGCTTCAACCGGATGCAGGCGGCAAGGCTGCACATCCGGGTGACCGAGGTCTGGTTGTCGGTGATGTTGATGGCGTCCACGTGATCCTTGATCATCTCCGCCTTCTTAACGATGCCGTCCGGGTCGGAGCCCCGAGGGGGGCCGCATTCCGAGGTCACGGCCAGGTGACCCGCGGCCAGGATTTTCTCCAGCTTGCTCGGTGTCTTGACCTCTTTCATTGTTGCACATCCTCCCTGACGACCTTGCGGGGGCCCCCGGCCCGATCAGTGGACCAGTCCTTCAGCGGGCTGAGCGTCTCGTAATCCGCCAGCCGGTCCAGGGCCTTCATCCGGTCGATGATCAACTGCCAGGCGCAGTCAACCTCCTTGTTGATTTCACAGCTCCCCCGGCTGGACCCGCCGCAGGGGCCGTTCAAGAGTCGTTTGGCGCAGCGGGCCACGGGGCAAATCCCGCCGGTCTCGGCCAGGATGCACTGACCGCAGGCCTGGCAGCGCTCCGTCCAGAGGCCCCGCTTTTCAGTGGCCCCCAGAAAGCAGGTGTTGACCCCCGGAAAGACCGGCATCTTCGGGTACTGCTCGGCGGTGAACTGGACACCCACCCCGCAGGCCAGGGAAACGATCGCCTCATACCGGTCAACCATCTCCCGGATTTCGTCCAGGTACTCCGGGTCGCACTGGCGTTCCAGGGTGTGCTCATCGACCCGGACATCCCGGCTCTCCTTCAGGAAGACCATCCGGAGGGCCGAGGCCAGGACGCCCACCTCCTTTTTGCCGCCGGCCTCGCAGACCGTGACGCACTCGTTACAGCCCAGGACGAGGATCGACTTCCGGTCCCGGACCTTCTCGAT
>CAZWGY010000464.1:0-1800 GCA_964633575.1 uncultured Desulfobacteraceae bacterium | reverse complement strand
CTTGATCGGGTTCGGACCCAGCTCGCGGATCCGCGTATCCATATCCGTCGCGATCCGGGCAAACATGGGACCCTCGGATGAGGAGAGGTTGAACATCTCCACCCGCTGGCCTCCGATGCCGATGGTCTCGAGGATCTCCCGGGCCTGCTCCACCCGCTTCCGGGCCCGGAAGTTGCCCGAATTGAAATGGCAGTCCCCTTCCATGCAGCCCACCACGTAAACGCCGTCCGCCCCTTTTTCAAAGGATCGGAGGATGTGGATGAGGTCCACCTTCCCGGTGCACGGCACCCGGATGATCTTGATGTTCGAAGGGTATGTCAGTCGCATGGAACCTGCCAGGTCCGCGGCGGTGTACCCTCAGAAATTGCAGCAAAACGAGATGATGATCGGTTCGAACGGATGGCTCATTGGACTCCTCCGATCCATTGATAAGGGACCGTCCGCCGCCGGGGCGGACGGGGTGGATTGACATCACAGGACGCCCTCCAGGAGGGCCTCGACCTTGCTCAAAAGCTGGTCGTCCTCGTACCAGTTGAGCTCGATGGCCTTGGCCGGACATTCAGCGGCGCAAACCCCGCAGCCGTGGCAGAGGGCCACGTCGATCTCGGAGACCCCGTCGTCGTTGATCCGGGGAACCCCGTAGGGACAGGACCGGACGCAGATCAGACAGGCGGCGCAATGGTCGCCGTCCACCTTGGCCGTCACCGCCGACAGGGTCAGGTGATCCTGAGACAGAAAGGTGATGGCCCGGGACGCGGCCGCGTGGGCCTGGGAGATCGACTCGGACAGAAGCTTGGGGCTGTGAGCCGTCCCGCAGAGAAAGACCCCCTCGGTGGCCATATCCACCGGCCGGAGCTTGACGTGGGCCTCCATGAAGTAGCCCTCGGGGGTTCGGGCGAGCTTGACGATGGAAGCCAGCTCCTCGGTGTCCTCGGGGACCATCCCGGCCGACAGGGCCAGGAGGTCCGCGGTCACCCGGAGCTTCCGCCCCAGCACGTGGTCGGTAAAGGTCACCGCCACCCCGGCATCTTCCGATGTCACCGTCGGCGGGTCCGCCGGGTCGTACCGGAAAAAGAGGACCCCGGCGGCCCGGGCCTGAGTGTAGTATTCTTCCAACAGCCCGTAAGTCCGGATGTCCCGGTAGAGGACGTAAACCTGGGCGTCGGGGTTGATCTTCTTGATGTGCAATGCGTTCTTGACCGCGCTCTGGCAGCAGATCCGGGAGCAGTTGGGGTTCTCCTCGTTCCGGGAGCCCACGCACTGGATCATCACCACCGAATCGAGCCCGTCGGATCGGCCTTCGGCCAGCCGGCCCGCCAGCTCCACCTGGGTGACCACCCGGTCGTCTTCGCCGTAGCGGTACTCGGTGGGCCGGTACTCGGTGGCCCCGGTGGCCAGGATCACCACCCCGTGCTCGATCTTCCGCTCGTACATGCCGGGCCCCACCAGAACCTCCGTGGTGAAGTTGCCCTTGAACCCGGAAAAGCCGACGATCAGGGTATTGGTGAGGACCTGGATCTTCTCGTGAGCTTTCACCCGGTCCACGAGAGTGGTCAGGTAGGCCCCGATGTCGGCGCCTTCGATGGTCCGGGTGAGCCGGCGGGCCATCCCGCCCAGCTCGGCCTCCTTTTCCACCAGGACCACCTCGTAGCCGCTCTCGGCCAACCCCAGGGCCGCGCTCATCCCGGCCACGCCGCCGCCCACCACCAGGCCCCGGTCGATCACCGGAATCCGCTTTTCGTGAAGCGGCCGGAGGGTCCCGGCCCGGGCCACCGCCATCCGGACGAGATGCCTGGCCTT
>CAZWGY010000463.1:0-3939 GCA_964633575.1 uncultured Desulfobacteraceae bacterium | reverse complement strand
TGGCTTTTAATAAACAAGGGTTTTATGGACAAAACCTCGGAGGTCTAAACATAAAGCTCAATCAAGGCAGTCCTGCTTCCAACCGGTCCAGGGCGGTGAGAAACGCGCCAATATGCTCGGATCGGGCTCGGATTTTGGCAATGGTCGATCCGAGGAGCTCACCCCGGAATCGGAAGAGAAGGCTTCGCCACTCCTGCTCCGCCTCCGGGTGGAAACAGAGGCGGACCCGGCAATCCCGGATGAAGTCGTCGGCGATCCTCCGGGGCAGGTAACGTTCGTTGGTCAAAACCGCCTGGATTCCCACCAGCGCGTTGCCGGCGATCCGCCGGAGGATCTCGCTGTCCTTGTCCCGGGAGTCGGTTGCCGGCGGGTGCCGGTTGGTGGAAAAAGTCGATAGCCGCTCCGGATCCCCACCATTGGCGGTAACCATCTCGGCCAGCCGGGCCCAGGCGCTTTCGGATTCGTCCCAGAGGGTGGGGTCACAGAAATCGACCGCCCCTCGCAGCTCATACCGGAGGACATACTTGAGGTTCCGGGGGAGGTCGAGGGTTTCCCGAAGCACCTCCGTAACCGGGCTCTCCGGACGGACGGCGGCAAATCCATCCAGCAGGCTCCGGAGCGCTTCGGCGCTCGTCTCCCCCTGAAGCAGAGGGCCAAGTCCCGCCTCGGTCAGGGTTGCCACCAGCTCATCCTGGATCATCGGGCCGAATTCCTGAATCTCAGCGGACAAGCGGTTGATTAGCATGGAAAACCGGGTGCTGATGTTCCGCATCCCGCTGGGGATCGGGTTTTCCCCCCGGTGTTTGACCACGTGGGCTTCCAGGTCGGCCGGGGTCGGCAGACCGGCTTCGATGGCCTCGGCCTCCCCGGCGAAAATAGTGGTCAACGCCGCCTCCGACTCCCGAATCCGGGGATCATCGGCCACGGACCGGGCTGAGCGGTCGAGAGCCGCCACCAGATCAGGCCAGAACCCGTTGTCCCGATCGTCGCCATACCAGTGAAACCAGCGGTGAAATGCCTCGTTTTCGAGGTCGATGAGGCCGTTGTCGGCGGGATGGCTCCGCCGGAGGGTGTCGTGGAGGAGCCGAATCCGGGCCTGGAGAGTCTTATGGGCGGCCGCCAGCCGGGACCGGATCCGATCGTCCTGATCGGACAGGTGTTGGGCGAGGTGGGAGTTGACCCGCTCCATAAGGGCGGCGGCATCTTCTGACCGGGTCGCCTCGAACGGCCCGGCGAAAACGTGGGACGGAACCCCGGCATCAATGAGATAGCGCTTGTGAATCCGAACATTTTCCCCATCCGGGTCCACCCGCCGGTCCCAGTTGAGGACGAAGATCAGGCGGCTCAACAGATCGACCTCATCGGGGAGCCGGGAAACCGAATCCCAGAAATGATGGAAACTTTCAGCCGGCGACGGGTTGGCCCCCGGCCGGCTGGCCACCACCAGGAGATCGGCATCGTCGGCCACCGTCGCCAGGGTCAGGTCACGGGCACGGCGGTTAGGATCGTCCACCCCGGGGGTGTCGATCCACCGCAGTTGAGGAGATCCGCCCGGAAAGGCCGTGTGAATCCGGCAGATCTTTGCCGCGCTCACCCGAGCCATCTGGCCGGCACGCTCAATATCTGAGGCGGCATCTTCGACATCGGTCCGGACCCGACCGTAGGCGACCCAGTCGGAGAGCTCCGCAAGGGGGCGCCCCCGAAGTGGCTCGGCCCCCAGACAGGCCCGACAGTCATCGAAGTGAGCCTGAAGCCGGTGAAGATCCCGGAGTAATTTGTGAGCGGTGGTGCCGCCGGGCAGCTCGGTCAGGTCCGGCAGCTTCAGACAAGCGAAAGCCGCGGAGGACTCGGGAATCCGGACCGGCTCGGGCCGATCCGGGGATAGGGCTTCGATGACCGTTTCCAAAGTCGGCCGAACCACCTGGTCCAGAAATTCCGATTCGGTGTAAAACTCGAGATCGAAATCGGACCGATCCGCGTCATAATGGATCTCGCAACAGACCGCCGTACAGCGCTCGTCAAAGGCGGGCAGCGCGTCGATTTCGGTAAGTGACCGAAGAAAAGTGGTTTTCCCCGCTTTTTCCAGCCCGGCAATGGCCACCGTGACCATCCCACCGGCAAACCGGCGGTGGCGCATCTCGACCCGGTCAGCCAATTGTTGAAGGGCTGAGATCAGCCCGTCGATTTCGGACCGGGCGGTCCGGACGTCCGGGGGTTCCATTTCACTCAATGCCAACAACGCGGATCGGATCGTTTCCAGCCGGTCGGCATCATCCCGGCAGCGTTGGAGCAGGGTGGCCAGTTCCGGGGCCCGGGCTTGTCGGCGCTCGACGATTTCCGGATTCAGAGCAGGTTTGTCCATTATGCTAACGCCTTTCCGGGAGGGGCCGATGTCCCCTACCCCTCTATCTGATAGGTCTTGATCTTGCTCAACAGCGACGGATGACTGATTTCAAGCAGCTTGCCGGCCTGGGTCCGATTGCCGCCCGTTTTTTCCAGGGCCTTGGTGATCAGCCGCCGTTCCAGGATTCGCTGGGCTTCCTTGAGGGAATACCCTTCAAAGGGGTCCTGGGAATCGGCATCCGTCCCGGCCGGTGTCAGGCATTCCGGTGGAAGGCTTTCCACGTCGAGAACCGTTTTATCCGTCAGTACCATTGCCCGCTCGATAACATTTTCCAGCTCCCGGACATTGCCGGGCCAGCGGTGTTGGAGCAATTGTTTCATGGCCTCGGGGGAAATATCCTGGATATCTTTGCCCAAGGACTTATTGAACCGGTCGATGAAGTGGCGGCAGAGCAGGGGGATGTCCTCAGTCCGGTCCCGGAGAGGCGGGAGGTTGATGGTCAGGACGTTGAGTCGGTAAAATAAATCCTGTCTGAATTTGCCGGCCGCCACATCCTCAGCCAGATCCCGAGACGTGGCCGCGATGACCCGGACATCGATCTTTCGGGTCCGGCTGTCACCCACCGGCCGGATTTCGTTTTCCTGGAGAACGCGAAGGAGCTTGACCTGAAGGGTCAGAGGCAGCTCGCTGACCTCGTCAAGAAAAAGGGTGCCCCCGGAGGCCTCCTCGAATAAGCCCTTCCGATCCTTGTCGGCCCCGGTAAAGGCGCCCTTCCGATAACCGAAAAACTCGCTTTCCAGAAGGTTTTCGGGAATACCTCCGCAATTTACCGGAACCAAACCCTTTTTTTTGCGCTCCCCGTTGAAATGGATACCCCGTGCCACCAGTTCCTTGCCGGTACCGCTCTCCCCACGGATGAGGACGGTGGTGTTATAGCGAGCGACTTTTTCGGACAAGGCGAAGACTTCCCTCATGACCTTGCTTCGGCCAACCATCTTCCCGAAGATATGATCCGCCTCGATCTTCCGAATCCGTTCCTTCAGGCGGGTGTTTTCCTTTTTTAACCGCTCGCGCTCCTCGGCCTTGCGGAGAGTCATAAGGACTTCGTCGGTCTTAAACGGCTTGGCGATGTAATCGTAGGCACCGAGCTTCATGGCCTCAATGGCGGTATCAATGTTGCCGTAAGCCGACATCATGATGACGGTGGTCCCTTCCAACCGGTCCCCGGCTTCCCGCAGAAAGGCCATGCCGTCCATACGGGGCATTTTGACGTCACACAGGATAAAGTCGTAGCCGTGGTTTTCGAGCATGGCGATGCCTTCTCGCCCGTCCACCGCCGTGTCGGCGACATAACCGATCCGACGGAGCAGCACCGTGAGCATGTGGCGCATGTTCTCCTCATCATCGATGATGAGCAGGCGTTTCGCCCGGCCTTCAGTTGAATCGGGAGATTGAATCTCGTCCTGGGTCATGGCTCCTGTTTTATTCCCCCGCGGCGGAGGCGGTGACACGTTCACCGTTCCCCTCACGGCCTTCGTTCATGGTTAGACCTCCGAGGTTTTGTCCATAAAACCCTTGTTTATTATAAGCCACAT
>CAZWGY010000462.1:0-3944 GCA_964633575.1 uncultured Desulfobacteraceae bacterium | reverse complement strand
GCCCCACACCGGATTTGAAGTCCGGGAGCCCCACCAGTGAGCTGCGCACTTCCGTGACGTCGGACCTTACTATTACGGATCAACGCCGCTTTGTCAACCACTCTTGCGTTTTTTGAAGGAAAGCATTTATGATCAATCGAAACCGGCTGGCCGAAACCTTTGACCAGCTCGTGCGAATCGACAGCATTTCAAAGGAGGAGGCCCGGCTGGCCGCGACCCTCAAGGTTATGTTGGAGAATCTCGGGGCTCGGGTCGAGTTTGACGACGTCGGCGAGACCCTCGGCGGAGACTGCGGCAACCTGATCGCTCGATTTCCGGGCACCGCCGATGCCCCGCCGCTCCTGTTAAACGCCCATCTGGACACAGTGGAGCCGGGCCGGGGGATCGTCCCGGTCCTGGCCGACGGGGTCTTTACTTCGGCGGGGGAGACGATCCTGGGGGCGGATGACAAAAGCGCGCTGGCGGCTCTCCTGGAAAGCCTCCGGGTGATCCGGGAAAACGACCTGCCCCATGGCCCGCTCGAAGTGGTTTTAACCGTCTGCGAGGAGATCGGCCTCCGGGGGGCCAAGCACTTCGACGTCGGCCGGATCACCGCGACTTATGGCTATGCCCTGGATGCGTCGGACCCCGAGGGGATCGTCAATCGGGCGCCGGGGGCCAACCGGTTTACCATCGAGATTCACGGCAAGGACGCTCACGCCGGGGCCGCTCCGGAAACCGGGATCAACGCCATCTGGCTGGCCGGAAAGGCCATCGCGGAGCTGCCCACCGGCCGGATTGACCCGGAGACCACCTGCAACATCGGGCTCATCGAGGGGGGCAAGGCCACCAACATCGTCCCGGACCGATGCACCTTCAAGGGGGAAGTCCGGAGCCACGACGAGGCCACCCTCGAAGGATTGACGGACCGGATCTTTTCAACGGTCCGGTCCGTGATCGAGGCCCATCGATCCGATCCGGACGCCGAGCTGCCGAGGGTGGAGATGGAGTTGAGCCGGGATTTCGCCCGAACCCACATCCCCGAGGACCATCCGGTGATCGACCTGGCCCGGCGGGCCGCCGCCAACCTGGGCCGGGAGTTGATCCCCAAAACCACCGGCGGGGGAGCCGATGCCAACATCTTTTTCGGGCACGGGGTCGCCGTCGGAGTTCTGGGGACCGGGATGCGGGATATGCACTCGGTCCGGGAGTCGATCCGGCTCGATGATCTGGTCAAAACCGCCGAGCTGGTGGTCGAAATCGTCCGGCTTCAGGCCGAGGCAAGAAATTCATAAGCGGTTACGGAAAATATGATGCGAGAGAACATCCGTCACGGAAGGGCCGACGAAGTTTTGAAATCACGGGAGACAGCGGATAAGGGCGCGGCTAAAAAGAAAAGCGGCCTTCGAGAAAATGTCGAGGCGATCCTGGTGGCCGTGGTCCTGGCCCTCTTCATCCGGACCTTCGTGGTCCAGGCCTTCAAGATCCCCTCGGGGTCCATGAAGGACACCCTGCTCATCGGGGACCATATCCTGGTCAACAAATTTATCTACGGCGTAAAGGCCCCGTTTATCCAGAAGACGATCGTCCCCATTGCCGACCCCAAACGAGGGGACATCATCGTCTTCGAGTTCCCCGAGGACCCGGATAAGGATTTCATCAAACGGGTGGTGGCGGTGGCCGGGGATACCGTCTCGGTCCGGGACAAACAGGTCTATGTCAACGGCAAGCGGATCGAGGCCGATTTCGCCAAGCACACCGACCCTCACGTGATCCCCGGCGCCATGCAGCCGAGGGACAACTTCGGCCCGGTGACCGTCCCGAAAGATTCGCTTTTTGTCATGGGAGACAACCGGGACCATTCCTATGACAGCCGGTTCTGGGGGTTCGTGGACCTCGAGGCGGTCAAGGGAAAGGCATTTATCATCTATTGGTCCTGGGACCGGGACTCCTTCGGGGTCCGCTGGGGCCGGATCGCCCAGTTGCTCCGGTAGATGCCGGTCCCGGATCGGAAAGACACGGCCCCGGAACCCGGAGCCATTGGAAGGCGACGGACCATGGAATCAGACGGCAAGCCCCACATCCTGGTAGTCGATGACGAGCAGAGCATGCGCGAGCTGCTCGAATTCATGCTCAAGCGGCAGGGCTACGAGGTCTCCTGCGCGGAAAACGGCGGCCGGGCCATCGAGATGATCGAAGACCGGCACTTCGACCTGCTCCTCTGCGATATCCGGCTCGGGGACATGACCGGCCTGGACGTCCTCCGGGCGGTTAAGCGCCGACACCCCCAGACGGTGGTGATTATGATCTCCGCCTATGCCACCGCCGAAACCGCCGTGGAGGCCATGAACGAGGGCGCCTACGACTATCTGCCCAAGCCCTTCGACAACACCGAGCTCAAGGAAGCCGTGGCCCGGGCCCTCGAAATGAAGACCCTCGATCAGGAGCGGAAGGTCGTCGCCGACGACCTGAAGCAGAACCTCCATTTCGACCGGATCGTGGGCAACAGCCCCAAGATGATGCAGATCTACGGGATGATCCGCCAAGTGGCCGACACCAAAACCAACATCCTCATTACCGGCGAAAGCGGCACCGGTAAGGAACTCATTGCCCGGGCCATCCACGACCAGAGCGAGCGGAGGGACGGTCCCTTTCTGGCGGTCAACTGCGGAGGAATTCCCGAGGGCCTCATGGAAAGCGAGTTCTTCGGACACCAGAAGGGCGCCTTCACCGGGGCCGACCAGGACAAAAAAGGGCTTTTCGAGGCGGCCCAGGGGGGGACCCTCTTCCTTGACGAGATCGGCGAGATCGACCTGGCCATGCAGGTCAAGCTCCTCCGGGCCATCCAAGACCGGTCGATTAAGCCGGTGGGCAGCAACAAAACCATAGATGTGGATGCCCGGATCATTTCGGCCACCAACAAGGACCTTGAAATCGAGGTCATCGAGGGGCGGTTCCGGGAGGACCTCTTCTATCGGCTCAACGTCATCGAGATCCGGGTCCCTCCACTCCGGGAGCGGCGGGAGGACCTCCGGATTCTGGCTCAGCACTTCCTCGAGAAGTACGCCGAGCGGATGGGCAAGACGGTGAGCAAAATCTCGTCGTATGCCATTGATCTCCTCAACAAGTACGATTTCCCCGGCAACATCCGGGAGCTGGAAAACCTCATCGAGCGCTCCGTGGCCCTCTCGAGTACCAACATCCTCCTTCCGGACAGCCTGGCCCTGTCCATCCACAAGCGGCGGAAGACCACGGACATCGACGTCTCGGAGACCGGCCTGGATCTCGACCAGGTATCCGAAGGGGTCTCCCTCGACGAGATCCTGAACGACATCGAGCGGGCCTACCTTAGAAAGGCCCTGGAATGCAGCGGCGGTAATAAAAAGGAGGCGGCCGGCCTTCTCGGGATCAACTACCGCTCCTTCTGGCATCGGATGAAGAAGCTGGGGGTGAGTTGAGAGATGTCTGACAATGGTATCGATTATCCGGAGATCTTGGCGGGGGTTAGGCCGGTGGCATTCGTTTTTTGTAATCGTCTATTCGTATTTTGTAACCGGATCCGCTTTTCGGAAGGTCGGCCGGAATCGTGCCGATGCCGCCACATGAACGATTTCCGGATGAATTCTGAATCGTTATAAAAATCTCGACCCTAAATGGCCCTTTTGGCACGTCCGTTGCTTTGTATCTAAGCAACGATCGAAAGAGAGGATAACCGAGACGGACTTTGACAAAGGAGGTGATTGACGGACGGCAAGAAACGGATTTTGATTCACACGGAGCTTTACCGATTAACCAAATTTTATTATTATCTAATCCTTCAAGGAGGTACTTACCATGATGCAGAAAATTAGAGGCAACAACGAAAAAGGTTTTACGCTGATCGAGCTCATGATCGTCATCGCCATTATCGGCATCCTGGCCGCCATCGCCATCCCGAACTTCATCGCGTATCGGAAGCGGGGCTA
>CAZWGY010000461.1:0-3947 GCA_964633575.1 uncultured Desulfobacteraceae bacterium | reverse complement strand
CGTGACCCGAGCCCCGGTCGAGGCGATGGGCCGGTCCCTTCCGGAGATCGCCGCCGAGGTTTTCGAAACCCTGGCGGAGCGGTTTCCGGTGGCCTGTGCCAGCGACGAATTCTACTACTTTCCCCAGGCGGTGCCTGAATCGGGGCGCTGGGACCGCTGGGACCGGTTGACCCCGGAGACCGTGGCCGAGACGGCCGGCCGGCTTTCAGCCTGGGAAACGGCTCTCGCCGGATGGGAACAAGCGGCGGACGACCATGGCGACCGGGTGGACGCGGCAACCCTCCGCCGGCATTGCCGGGGGCTCCGGGAGCAGCTCACCGAATTTCGGGCCTGGGCCCGGCAGCCTTCCTTTATTCTTACTCTCGCCGCCGTCGGCCTGGCCGAGGCTCTGGAGTCCGACGACCCGACGGCGGCCCACCGGCGAGCCGGGACCCTGGCCGACTTCCTCAATCGATCCCGCCGGCACCTGAGCGACGTGCCGGCCGTTTTTCTGGCGGCCGGCCGGGAGATGGTCCCGGCGGTCCGGCGCTATCTCGTCGGCCTTTTGGACCGGCTGCCCGAATTGTTCCCGGCCATCGCCGCCCTTGACCGGTTTGACGGCCGGCTCCGAGAGCTTTCGCCCTCCGGCGACGGGATCGGGCCGACCGCCGGGTTCGAGCGAATTCTCGCGGTCCATCTGGGAACCGGCCTGAGCGTGGCCGAAGCCGATGATCTCCTCCGGGCGGAGATCGCCGAGACCGTCGGGATCCTCGAATCGGAAGCCGGGCGGGCCGCGCCGGGGGCTTCGGACTGGCGGGCGGCCATGGAGACGATTCCCCGGCCGTCGATTGGCCCCGGCGGGCTGGTGGCGCTCTATCGGGGGGCGGTGGCCGACCTCGAAGCCCACTGCCGGGCCGTCGGGCTCGTCTCCCCGGAGACGGCGGCGGCCTGTCCCGTCCGGGTGGCCCCGGTCCCCGATTACCTCTCGGCGGTCCGGACCGCGTCGGCCTATGCCATCCCGCCGGGCCATCCCCCGGCCGGGGGGACGTTTTACGTTATCGGAGCTGATGATCCCGCCGAAGCCGCTCGCGGGTATCACCGGGAATACCGGATTCTCACCGCTCACGAGACCTACCCCGGCCACCATCTGTTGGACGTCTCCCGCTGGGCCAACCCGCGCCCTCTTCGCCGGCCCCTCGAGCGCCCGCTCTTCTATGAGGGCTGGGCCTGCTTTGCTGAATCGATGATGGTCGAAACCGGGTTTCTGGACGGGCCGGCCGACCGGATGCTCCTGGCCCGGCGACGGCTTTGGCGAGCGGTCCGGGGGCGAGTGGACCTGGGGCTCAACGCCGGGACCATGACGCCGGCCGTGGCGGTCGAAGCCCTCGTCGAAACCGGCACCGACCCGGACGCGGCGGCCGCCGCCGTCCGGAAATACCCGTTGAACCCCGGCTATCAGGTATGCTACACGATTGGGCTGCGACGGTTCGCCAGGCTGTTTCGCCGGTATGGCGACAATGACCCGGCCGGGTTCGCCCGGACGGTGCTCCGGGAAGGCGAGATCGGCTTCGACCTTATGACGGCCGTGCTCCGGCGGGCCGCATCACGAAAGGGATAGCATTGGATCAATTCGATGGCTTTCATTCGGAATGGAACCTGGGCAGCCCCGGCGGCTGGGACTATCAGCGGATCACCCAGGAGATCGGCAAGGCGGTCTGGGAGCGGCTGCTGCCGACGCCCGTCGATGGGATTACCCTCGACTTCGATCACCCGATGTTCTACCCGGTGGTCGGCGTGGCCGAGCTGCTCCTGACGGCCCACCGCCGGCGGGATGGACAAAATCCGGGACTCATCGCGGTGGTGGCCGAAGAGGAGACCCTCGTGGACGTGGTGGAAAACCGGAACCTGGCCCGGCGGCTCGACGCCATCGACGGGATCGACGGAGCCCTCATGGCGCCCCAGCACCTCGAGCGGTCCAACGGCCGGGTCTGCTACCAGGGGCGGCCGGTCTCCGTCATCTTCATGGATTTCAACACCGATGTCCTGTTGGCCCTCCACCGGAAACACGACCTCTCCCCGATGCTCCAGGCGGTCCGCGAGGGCCGGGTGATCAACCCCCGGGGCACCGAGCCCATCAACGTCAAGTCGATGTTCGAGGTGATCACCGACCCGGCCACCCGGGACCGGTTCCACCCCGAGACCGTGGCCCGGACCCCGTGGACCCGCCGGTTTTTTCCCCGGTCCACCACCGGGCCGGAGGGCGAGGCCATCCATGATCTCGTCGAATGGACCCGGCGGCATTGGGACCGGCTGGTCCTCAAGCCGGAGCGGGGCTATTCCGGCAAGGGGGTCCGGGTGGGCGGCGTCCACCCCGACGCTGATGACGCGGTCTCGGCGGCCCTTGACGCCGGAGACTACATCGTCCAGGAAAAGGTCGATTTCAGCCTCTGGGGGGAGACGTTACCTCAGCTCGACCTGGAAGCCCGGGAGGTCGAGACCGTCACCTATCAGACCGACTTCCGCTGCCTCTTCGGCGCCAATGGGCTCATGGGCTTTTTAGGCCGGTACGGCGATGTCCCCACCAACGTCGGCTCCGGCGGCGGGGTCCAGCCCCTGGCGGTGCTCCGGTCCGACACCAGCGTCGGCGAGGCCACCGACCGGCTCAACCAGGCAATCGCCGCCGCCGACTACGAACATGTCTTCGAAGCCGTCCAGTTCCAGAAATCCCTCGCCCTGGAGAATCAGTTCACCTACCTCCTCGGCCCCATCAAGATCGCTCTCCGGCCCCGGCTCCTCACCCCCGGACAGATGCGGTCCCTGGCGACCTATTCCGACAATATCTGGCGGGACTGCCTTACTCTGGAACGGATGTGGACCGACGGTGAGCTGGACTCGATGATCAACATCGAGCCCGAGGAGCTGGAGATCGCCCGGTCTCAGCCCTGGCGCGGGGCTCCGGCGATCTTCGCCGCCGACGGCCTTTTCGGGTTCGGCGCGAAGCCGTCATGACCGTCGATCCCGACTGGTGGAAGGACCTCTTTGACGGGGTCTATCTCCGGACCGATGCCCGATCGATTGGCGACCCGGAGCTGACCCGGCGTGAGGTCGATTTCCTCCAGACGGCCCTGGACCTCGACCCGGACGCCCCGGTCCTCGACCTCTGCGGCGGACAGGGGCGGCACGCCCTCGAGCTCTGCCGGCGGGGCCACCGCCGGGTCACCGTCCTCGACTACTCGGACCACCTGGTCCGGACCGGTTACGGCGCGGCCGTGGCCGACGGGCTCCCGGCGGCCTTTGTCCGGGGGGATGCCCGGCGGACCGGCCTGGGCGACGGCCGGTTCGGGGCGGTGATCGTCATGGGCTCGTCCTTCGGCTATTTCGTTGACGAGGCTGAAAACCGGAAGCTGATCCGGGAGGCATTCCGGGTCCTGGCCCCCGGCGGATCGCTCCTCATGGACCTCCCGGACCGGGCCTACGTGATCCGCTGTTTCACCCCCGAGTCCACCCACCAGCCCGAACCCGGCCTGACGGTCCGGCGGGAGCGGCGGCTGGAAGATGACCTCATCGTCAGCCGGGAGCGGGTGGAGACCGACGACGGGGACTGCATCCGGGACCGGACCTATTGCACAAGGCTTTACACCCCCGACGCCCTCGAGAACCTGATCACCGGCGCCGGATTCGTCGATGTCCGCTTTTCCGAAGACTTCATGTCCCGGGACGGGGCCGGGGATTTCGGGTTCATGACCCACCGGATGGTCGTGGTGGCGGCCAAGCCCGAAAAAAGCCCGTAAGTCCGTCAATGACCCTTGACAAGCCCGGATGAAGGTGGTAATCAACGCATCGTTTGCAGGCACGTAGCTCAGGGGGAGAGCGCTACCCTGACACGGTAGAGGTCATGAGTTCAAATCTCATCGTGCCTACCATTTAACTAAAAGGGGTTCCGGCAATGCCGGAGCCCCTTTTTGCGT
>CAZWGY010000460.1:0-3952 GCA_964633575.1 uncultured Desulfobacteraceae bacterium | reverse complement strand
TCTGCATCTCTTCGAGGGCTACGGGATCGAGATGGAGTACATGATCGTGGACGCCGGGGATCTGTCGATCCTGCCGGCCGCCGACCGGATTTTGTCGGCGGCGGCCGGGGAGATCGTCTCCGAGGTGGCGCGGGGAGAGATCGCCTGGTCCAACGAGCTGGTCCTTCACGTTATCGAGCTGAAAACCAACGGCCCCGCCGGGCGCCTCGCCGGGCTGGCGACCCGGTTTCAGGAGAGCGTCCGGGAGATCAACGACATCCTCGCCCCGATGGGCGGCCGGCTCATGCCCACCGCGGCCCATCCCTGGATGGATCCGATCCGCGACACCCGGCTCTGGCCCCATCAATACAGCCCGATCTACGCGGCCTATGACCGGATCTTCGGTTGCCGAGGTCACGGCTGGTCGAATCTCCAGAGCGTTCACGTCAACCTGCCGTTTTTCGACGACGCCGAGCTGGGCCGGCTCCACGCCGCCATCCGGCTCGTGTTGCCGATCATGCCCGGCCTGACGGCGTCTTCGCCGATTCTGGACGGGGCCCAAACGCCGTATCTGGACGCACGGATGGAAGTCTATCACCACAACTCGGCGCGGATTCCGTCCGTCACCGGACGGGTCATCCCCGAGCCGGTTTACGACCGGGCCACTTACGAAAAAGAGATCCTGGCCCCCATGTACCGGGACGTGGCTCCGCTCGACCCCGATGGGGTTTTACAAGAGGAATTTTTGAACGCAAGAGGGGCCATCGCCCGATTCGAGCGCAACACCATCGAAATCCGGGTCCTCGATATCGGGGAATGTCCGATGGTCGATCTGGCGGCCGCCGGGCTGATCATCGCGGCAATCCGAGGGCTGGTCGATGAGCAATGGCAAGATTGGGAAGCCCAGAAAGGATGGCCGGTTGCTCCCCTGGCCGACATCCTGCCGGCAGTTATCCGGGATGCCGACCGGGCGGTCCTCTCGGACCCGGACTATCTTCGGCTCTTCGGCTATCCGGCCGCCCCGCCGTGTACGGTCGGCGACCTCTGGGCTCACATCCGGGAATCGTGCCGGGCCGATGTGGATATGGCCCCTGAGTGGAACGCCGCCCTTGACCTCATTTTATCCGAAGGCCCCCTGGCCCGGCGAATGCTTCGGGCAGTGGCGGGAGACTTCCGGAGAAAACGCCTGGCGGAGGTTTACGGTGAGCTCTGCGGGTGTCTGGCGGACGGCCGGCCATTTACCGGATGACCTTCCGAGACCTTACGGCCGGGCATCGCTCGCCGCGGGAGCCCGGGCACCCGTAATTCCGTCCAGGTAGCCGTCGAGAAGCCCGCCGGCCAGCGCGGCGCCCTCGTAAAGAGCGTTAAAAAACAGGTGGGTGCCGAGCTGCCAGAGGTCCCGGTTGGACATGAGGCTCCGATACTGATCCGGCCGGTCGAGTCCCGGAAGCAGGCCAAAGACCCATCTCCGGGGCAACTCGGCGATCATCAGGCCGGCCATCTCCCGGATAAGGCAGGCGTCCAGGTCAAATTCGGGGTCCAGCGCCCGCAAAACGCCGTCGAGGGTGAAAAAGGCTTTCCGGAAGAGGAGCAGGTCCGGCGGAAACCGGATTCCGGCCTCAGCCAGAGCGTCGATGACCAGAAAAATCCGGCGGGCATAGCCGGCCGCCCGAAAATCGATTCGGGCCCGAACAGCGTCCACCGTCGAACGAATCCGCGCCGTCGATCCGTCTTCAGCCGACACGGCGAGGTCCGCCGCCGCTCCGGCAATCCGAGCCGGATCACCCTCCACCACCCCCCGCATCAGGGTCACCATCTTTCCCCGGACCGCTTTGGTCAGGCTCCCCGCCAGGCTCCAGTCCAGCAGTCCCACGGCCCCGTGCGGGGAGATCGCAAAGAGGTTGCCCGCATGGGGATCCCCATGGATCGGCGTGGTGTCGGCGGCCGAGAAGACCGGGTCGAAGCAGAGCGCCTTGACCAGGGTCCGGATCGCCCGCCGCCGGCCCGTCGGACTCATGGCCGCATCGGTCACCTTACCGCCAGGCATCAGCCCCATGGCGGTGACCGTGGGCGTCGAAAAAGGCAGGACCGCCGGGACATGAGCCGTCCCGCCCGCGCCATAAAACCGAATCGCCCGGCAGAGGTTCGCCTGCTCCCCGGAAAGATTCGCCTCCTGGCTTAAGGCCGTCCGGACATCCGCGAAGGTCTCGATGAACCGGAAGTCGGCGAGCGGGTACCGATCCCGCCGACCGTCGAGATACCGTCCCACCTCGTCCAGAAGCACAAGCTCCTCGTCCAGCCGCTCCCGAACGCCGGGCTTGAGGACCTTGAAGACGCCCCGTCCCCGTTTCCCCGACCCGTCCCGATAGGCAAACGACACCACGGCCCCGACGCTGGCCTCGGCCAATACCCGCCCGTCGATCTCGACGGCATGGTCCGCCATAACCGCCGGCCCCAGGCTATCCGTGATTTCCCGACGAATCCCGTCAATATCTCCCGCTCCCGGCCCGCTCTCCAGCTCAACCAGCCACCGCCGGAGGCTCCCTTCGAGGTGCGGATTCCGGGCGATGGTCTGACCCAGCTTGTGAAGGGTCGGCATCCGGGCAGCCAGTCGGAGCAACCGAGCCCCGGGCGTGGTTTCCGGATCGAGGCAGGCCTGGTCGGCAATCAGATCGATGAGCCGGGACAGCGAAAGGCGGGCAAAGAGATACCGGATACCATCGACCACAATCGGGCGATAGGCGGCATAGACCGACGGTACGGCGTCCCCCGGCCGGGCGGCCGCCATCAGATCATCGGCGGCCATCTCCCGAAACCGATCCTCGCCGAATTGGCGGGCCAGCCCGGTCAGTTGATCCATCAGCCCCTCCCGGCCGACGGTTTCGACAAGATGGCGGATATGCCGCATCCGGCTCTCAGCCGTCATCCAATTGATCATCCTCTGTTCTCCCTTAACCGTGGGCGCAAGCCGCCCGAAATTGATTTTCCAATAGCCATCAACCCGCCACAATGGCGGATTCGGTGATAGAAATGATAAGGTAAGCATAGCCTGACTGGAGGGTCAAGCTGAAAGTCAGCGTTCAGCCCTTAAAAAAAACATCTCTCTTATCTTGACTATCTTATCCGTTCCGTATAGTTAAGTTGAATACGGAGGCTCGCCAGTAAGATGTAGCCCCCTATCCATCGGCCAGTGTCCCCTCGATCGCCTTGACCGCCATGCGCCGTCGCCTCCACGCCATTGCGGATGGCGCATCAATTGTATCTTTGAATTCAAAATGATATGATGCCTACCGATAAAGCGACCGGCTTAATGTATCATGAACACCTTAGCCGAGGCCCTCCTGTTGGTGACGCTTCCGTCACGGCATATCGCTCTGCCCAACCGATGATCCAAGCTGTTAGTGTTTTTACAAGTCATACAAATCCACAAGGAGATGACCATGAAACAAACCGTATCAGCTATTTATCGAAGCGCTTTTATCCTTTTGATTGTTTGTTGCTCGCTTTTTATGCCAAACGCCAATTCCCATGCGCTATCCCGAATGGACATTACCCAAAATGGAACCCTTCAAGCCATGGTTCTCACGGGAAATGAAGCTGCAATGCGCACGGGGTGGAGCATGGCCAAAGGCGACTTCAACGGAGACGGCATCGATGACTTGGCCATCGGCTCCCCAGGCACCATCGTGCAGGGAAAGGCGGATGCCGGGTCGGTTTCCATCTACTTCGGGGGAGCGGCTTTTGGCGGTCTATCCGGAGGTATCGAGCTGGCTCAGCTTCAAACACCCCAAGAAGACGTGCTTCTATTGGGCATGACGGCGGATGAAGGGGTAGGATACAAGGTCGTTTCGGGGAACATCAACGGTGACGGCTATGATGATCTCATCATTGTCGCCATGGATTGGGAAAGCGATACAAGTATCAAACCCGAGAACACGAAGATCTATGTTGTATTGGGAAAACCGACGGCGAG
>CAZWGY010000459.1:0-3971 GCA_964633575.1 uncultured Desulfobacteraceae bacterium | reverse complement strand
ATCGACCCGCTCACGGAAGCCGGCTACCCCATCCGCTGCGCGTCGGAGCGGCGGGGAGAGGCTCGAAGCCTGTTGCCGACGGCGGATCTCGAGCGGCCCGAGCTTCAAGACGCGCTCGACCGGATCGAATTCCGGGAGACCGACCGGGAGCTTCTCAAAACGCTTGGAGCCGACCTCTACCGATTGATTCTCCGGGAGGCGGTCGAAAAGGTCTTTCTTGAGGCGTGCGGCGATTGCGGAGACGGGGGCGAGCGCGGGATCCGGGTTCGTCTCCGGATCGAGCCGCCGGAGCTGGCGGTTTACCCCTGGGAGCTGATCTACTGTCCTCATCAGGACTGCTTCCTGGGGACTTCCGTCCGGACCCCGCTGGTCCGGTACCTCGAGCTTCACGGCCGGATTCAATCCCTGGAGGCCATAAGGCCGTTGCGGATTCTCATGGTCATCCCGGATTACGCCGATGCCGGTCTCCAGCTTGATGCCGGAACGGAGAAAGACGAGCTCGAAGCGGTCTTCAGCGGGTATGAGGGGCGGGTCGAAGTCACGTTGCTGGAGGGGCCAGTGACGGTTACCCGGATCAGCGACGCGCTCATGGACCGGGCTCACCAGGCTTTTCACTTCATCGGCCACGGGGACTGGGCTGATGGAGAGGGGGTTTTGCTGCTCAATGACGAGCTCGACCCGGCCCGGATCGACCCGGTGGACGGGCCCCGCCTGGCTGCCCTCTTCAGGAATCATCCTCACCTGAAGCTGGTCGTCCTGAACGCCTGCAAGGGGGCGGCCGTTTCTCCGACCCGCCCCTTTGTGGGCCTCGCCCCTCAACTGGTTCGGCTGGGCATTCCGGCGGTGGTGGCCATGCAGCACGGGATCTATGACGACGCCGCCGTCCGGTTTTCCCGGGAATTCTATCGCCACCTGTTCCGGGGCGACCATGCCGGGCGGGTGGACATGGCCATGGCCCACGCCCGGAACCGTCTGGCCGAGTCGTTTCCCGATGACCGGGAGGTCGCCACGCCGGTCCTCTTCATGCGGGCTCGGGAGGGAGTCCTGTTTCGCCCGGTCTCGGGGTCGCTCCTCCGGGATATTCCCCTTTCCCAGGCAAGCCTTGACACGGCGGAAGCCGGGGTCCGGGCCTCCGACGGCCCTGACCTGACCCCGCCGGAGGCGGCGGCGGCCCGACGTCTCCGGAACCGGATCACCCTGCGCCGGTACGCCCGGCTGACGGTTCCGGCGGTGACGGTGGTTATGTTTTTGCTCTTCTGGATCAGCGCCTTTGATCTGCTCAATCTGGAAACCCTCGCCGAGACCGGGATCATCTCGGTCGGGGATCGGTGGGCGGAAAAGTCTTTCAGCGACGCTATCCAGGTCGTGACCATCGACGACCCGGACTTTGGACCGGAATGGCGGGGCCGGGAGCACCCGAGGCTCATCGAGCGGCTGGCCGGGCTGGGGGTTCGGGTGATCGTCTTTGATATGGTCTTCGAGACCGCCACCGGCCATGACGGGCGCCTGGCTGCCGCCATCCGTCGAGCTAGGGCCGCCGGGACGAAGGTTATTCTGGGGGTCCGGGACTGGGACAAGGCGCGGCCGGATATCATCGGTCCGCTGATGGCTTGCGCCGACGGCTTCGGGATGACCTGCATCGGCAGGCGTCTGGGCCGGGCCCGGACGGTGCCCCTGGCGCTCATCCCCGATGACGGCCCACCGGTTTACAGCCTGGCGCTTATGGCTTATGCCGCCTATTTCGGTTTACGGCCTTTGGATAACGGGGTGGACGAGGCGAGACGTCGGCTCATCCTGGTGGACGAGACCACCTTCGAGACCCGGGCGGTGGGCTTCACGGCTCTGACGCGGGTCTCCGGGATTCAGAAAGGGTGTCCCATCATCCGGCGGGGGGATCGGGTGGCTGAGCGGTACCTCGACATCACGCCGACAGGGACGCTTCGGGACCCGGCGCGCCGGTGGCGGTATGCGGACCTGATGGGTCCGGACCTTCCCGACACGGCGAAGCATCCGGGCGGAGCCATCGTTCTGGTGGGGCTGGCCGACCGCCGGGATCAGTTTTGGGAATCGATGGGGTTTTGGGGGGAGCCGCGCTACGGGGTAGAGTTTCACGCCGACGCCATCAACACCTTGATGAAGGACGTGGTGATCCGCCCGATCCCGCCTGCCGGTCAACTGGCGATCATGGCGGTCATGGGCGCGTTAGGGTGTGGTCTCTGTATCGCCCGGCCGGGGATCTCCCGGCGGACCCGATGGGCGGTCTTGCTGCTCCTCGGTGCCGCCTACCTCGGCCTGGCGATCTACGTCCATGCCCGGCACCGGCTCCTGCTCAACAGCGTCTATCATCTCGGCGCCCTGGTGCTGGCTTGTTGGGTTTCCGAGCGGATCGAGCGGTCGGTCTTTTCGTGACCGGGCGGCGACCCGGGTGGGTGCTTAAGCCACGTCCCGGGCCACCTCCACCAGTCCGGCGGCCGCCTCGGCAATGGCCCCCAGGTTCCCGGTGGCCACGGACGCTCCAAAGGCGGTGGCTTTGGTGGCGATGGTGATGAGGGTCCGGGCATCCCCTATCCTCCCGGTGACCTCATTGATGGCGTCAACGGCGCGGTCGATGTCGGGCCGGACGTCCTCCAGTTGATCGGCCGTGATGACGATGGCGTCGGCGATGAAATCCGAGGAGTAGTTGAGCAGGGTCCACTCGATGTTTTCAATCCGCTGACGCTCTTCCTCGGTCAGCGCGTCCCACTGGTCAAACCGATATTCCCCCAGCGCCGACGATAGCCGCCGGAACGTGGCGGCGATCCGTCTGGCTTCCTGAGCAGTGAGTTCAGACATGGTGTTCTCCTTCCCGGTTAGAAGCTCCCCTTGAGGTCCCGGATCAGCGGCCCGGCTTCCTTGACATAGATTTTCACCCGGTCGACCAGTTTTTTCGATTCGAGGTCCTCGATGGAATCGAACAGAGCCTGGTGAGCCGCGGCGGTCTTCCGGAGGAGGGCGTCGAGGGACTCAGCGGCCGCCGCCCGCCGGTCAATGGCCGCCAGGTCCGCGTCGTATTTATCCTGCAAGAGCATCACGGCCAGCGGCTCGGTGTCCTCGTACCGCCGGATCAATTTTTCGTAATACTTCCAGGCGGCCTCCCGTTCGAGGGCCAACAGCTCGCCGTAGTCGGTCCCCATGATCTCCCGAAGGCCGATGATCATCGCCTGAACGGCGCCGTTGGTCTGGATGATCGCCGTTTTAACCGCCTTGCGCCGGTAGCCTTCCGTGGCGGCGGCGCTCAGGAAGCCGGCCACGTTGGAGACGGCCGAGACGGTGCCTGTATCGATCTTGGGAAAGCGCCTGACCTCGTTTTCCAGGGCATCGACGTCCCGGGTGAAAGTCACCAGATCATCCCCGGCCAGCCGACCCAGGGCCTCGGTATAGGATCGAAGGACTTCGCCAACGGCCAGAACGGATGCTTCGGCCGTTTCGAAGGAGGTGCAGTCGGGTTTGAGGGATGGGGGTTGGTAGCTGCCCCGGCGCTGGCATGAGGCGGAGAAATCGTCCACCAGGGCGGGAAAGGGGGTCAGGGATTGGCCGGCGGTCTCGGCGAGCTGCCGGACCGGGGCCAGGTTGGCGCATCCGGCAGCGCAGAGGGCGATGGCGACGATAACCGGTATGAACGCCTGTCGCATGGTTCACCTCCTTGGCGGGGACGTATTTGATGGGAAATGGTCCGCGAGAATCGGCTCCTGCCTCTTGCTAAGATGCAGGAAATCGATCATGATTGTCAACGTTTAAATGGGTGTGGTCGGCGGATGGCACGGCTCCGTGCCTATCCACCGCCCCTCGACATCCACCACCTTAAATGAGGACTGAGGACTGAGGACTGAGTTTGGAGCCGCGACCGTCAGGGAGCGGACCAAAGATGAGGGGTGATAGAGACCTCCGAGGTTTCCAGCAAAGAGACCTCCGAGGTTTCCGGCAAAGAGACC
>CAZWGY010000458.1:0-3972 GCA_964633575.1 uncultured Desulfobacteraceae bacterium | reverse complement strand
CTGGTGGATGCCGCAACCGGGGATCAGGGAGACCACCACCCGCTCATAGAGCAGCGGGTGCATCGTCTCGAGGGTTTCCCGGCGGGAGATGAACCAGTCCCACATCAGCGGGGCGGCGTCGATGTTCCCGGCCAGAACCGACAGGGGGATGAACCGGTTTCGGTCGGGCACCGAGCTCAAGACATACTCCCGGACCTTCCGGATGGCCCCCTCGTGGCGGAAACAGCCCATGGCGGTCAGGAGGTTCATCCGTTCGTGCTCGCTGTCGGCCGTCTCCAACCGCCGGCGGAACCAGCTCAAGGTGCGTTCGTCCCCGGCCCTTGCCCCGGCCTGAAGGACGCTCCGGAGAATATCGGCGGGGATCTCCCGGCCGGCGGTGAGGTCGGCGAACCGGTCCCGGAGGACGGCCAGGGTCGGTTCGGAGCCGTAGAGCGCGGCGTGCCAGAGGAGCTGATCCCGAAGGACGGCCACCGGGTGGGACTCGTCGGGCAACGGTGCCACCCCGATGTCGGCCAGGACGGCGTCGAAGATCGTCCGGCCCACGGCGGCGATCCGGTCCCGGTTGGAACCGTCAAAGATCCCATAGGCCGACCGGAGGTTGTCCGAGATCCCCATCAGGGGGAGGTAGGCCCGTTCAGCGCGGTAGTGGGTCAGAAAGGCCAGGTAGCGCCGGACGCTCACTTGGGCGGCGGTGACCCGGGCGTAAAGGTCGTTCTGGAGGCCCCAGCGGTCCACCGGGTCGAGGTCTCCGGACGCCACCCGCTCGCCCAGGGCGTCGAGGTCGGCATCATCTTCGTACCGGACCCGGAAAAACCCGGTCTGCCGGTCGTTGACCTTGTAGGCGGCCACGCCGGGACCGATTTCCAGCTCGGCCGACGGCCCGGTCATCCGGACCGAAACCGTCCGCTGGCCGCCGTCCTCGCCGAAAAGCCGGACCGACACGGGGATCATCCAGGTGGCGTCCGAATCGTTGGGGAGGCAGGTAAACCGGCGCTGGGTCAGGTGGAGGGTCTCCCCCGTCCGCCGGACGGTCACGGCCGGGTAGCCCGGCTGATCGATCCAGGTCCGCATGGTCTCGACCACCGGTATCTCCGAAGCCGCCTCGAAGGCTTCCCAGAGGTTCCGGCTTTCGGCGCAGGCGTAGGCATGGGTGGTCAGGTACCGCCGGAGGCCGGCCTGAAAGGCATCGGCGCCGATGTCCCCCTCGATCTGCCGGAGGATGGCGCCGCCCTTGTTGTAGATGATGGGCGCGGTGGCGGTGTTGATCACCACGTGCTCACCGCCGGGGATCTCGATGGCAAAGGTCTCGAGGAGGGCGTCACGGGTGAGGGCCCGGTCGGTCTGGCTGAGGAGAAAGCTTTCCCAGACCCCCCAGTCCGGATGGCGATTGGCCACCACCCCGAACCCGAAATAGGTGGCAAAGCTCTCGTTGAGCCAGAGATACCGCCAGTCGGACGGGGTGACCAGATTGCCGAACCATTGGTGGGCGATTTCGTGAGCAATCACCTCGCAGATCCGTTCGGCCCCGGCCCGTGAGGTAAACCCCGGGTAATGGAGCAGAAGGTTTTCCCGGAAGGTGATGGCCCCCCAGTTCTCCATGGCCCCGAAGGCGAAATCGGGCACGGCGATCAGGTCCAGCTTGGGCAGAGGGTAGTCGATCCCGTAATAAGCCTCGCAATACTGGAGGGCCTCCCGGCCGAAGGCGAGGCCGAAGTCGCCGTACTCCGTCCGGCCGGCCAGGGCCAGGAGACGGACTCGTGAATCCACCGGATCGTGAATGGTCTCAAACGGCCCGACCCCGAAAAAGAGGAGATAGGTGGACATCTTCGGGGTCCGCTTAAAGGCGACCCGGAGTTTGCCCGCTTCCGCCTCCGCCGTCCGGGCGACCGACGTGTTGGAGACCGCCACCAGCTCCCGGTCGATGATCATCTCGACCTCGAAGGTCGCCTTGGCCACCGGGTGGTCGATGCAGGGAAAGGCTCGCCGGGCATCGCTTTCCTGGAACTGGGTGATGGCGATATACCCCTCGCCGCCATCGCGTGGGTATCGGCTCCGGTAGAACCCGGCCATCCGGTCGTTGATCTCGCCGGTGTAGTCAACCGTCAGAGTGATGTCGCCGGCGACCGCCTCCGTTACCGGGAGATCGATCACCAGGCGCTCGGCCTCGGTATCCACGGAGACCTTCGCATCGGCCCGTCCCGTTTCGGTCTCGGCCTCGCAGCGGGTCACGGCCAGGTCGATGGCGTGGAGGGTTACCCGTGATACCGGGGCGTCGGCGTGGAGAGTGATCACCGCCCGGCCGGAGAAGGTGAAGGCCGTCAGGTCGGGCTCGATGATCAGATGGTAGTGGATCGGGGTGATGGGCTCCATATCAATCCTCCGGCGCGGGTTGAGCCATTTGCCAGGTCAGCAGGACGCCGCCCCAGGTGAACCCGGCTCCGAAGGCCGAGACCACCACCGGGTCTCCGGGGGAGAGCCGCCCGGCCTGGTATGCCTCGGACATGGCCATGGGGATGGTGGCGGCGGTGGTGTTGCCGTATCTCTGGATGTTGACCATCACCTGATCAGGGCGGAGATTGAGCTTCCGGGCCACCGCGTCGATGATCCGGTAGTTGGCCTGATGGGGGATGAGCAGCTTGAGGGCGCCGGGGTCCACTCCGTTGCGGGCAAGAAGCCGGGCGGAGACATCGGCCATCCCGTTGACCGCGTGTTTGAAGACCACCCGGCCGTCCTGATAGACGTAATGCCGGCGGGCCTCGACCGTCTCGTGGGAAGCCGGCTCGATGGCCCCTCCGGCGGCTATGTAAAGATAGGGCGCCCCGGTCCCATCTACGTGGAGCTCGAAATCAGTGATCCCGGCGTCGTCCGAATCGGCCGGGGAGAGGACCACCGCGCCGGCGGCATCCCCGAAGAGAACGCAGGTGTTCCGGTCCTGGTAGTCGGTAATGGCGCTCATCTTGTCGGCGCCCACCACGAGGACGTGGCGGTGTCGGCCGGCCTCGATAAACTGGGCTCCGGTGGTCAGCGCACAGAGGAACCCCGCGCACCCGCCGTTGACGTCGAACCCCCAGCACCGGTTTGCTCCGAGCGCGTCCTGGACGTAGGCGGCCATGGAAGGCACCGGCCGGTCCGGGGTTACGGTGGCGATGATGATCAGATCCAGGTCCGACGGCGACACCCCGGCCCGATCCAGTGCCATCCGGGCGGCCGGGACCGCCATCTCCGATGTCCCCGCTTTAGGGTCGAGTATCCGTCGCTCCTTGATCCCGGTCCGGGTGGTGATCCACTCGTCGTTGGTGTCCACCATCCGCTCGAGGTCCGCGTTGGTCAGCTTTCGGTCCGGCGCGAAATGGCCGACTCCGCTAATAATCGCTCGCATCGATTTAATTTCCGGTTGATTTCCGGTTGACGATTCCAGTTTAAGGGATCAGCGGGGATAAACCCCGTGGTTGTAAATATAGTCGTAGTAGTAGTCATTGTAGCCGTCGTCGATGGCGTCGTCGATCTCCTCGCCCTTGGCCAGGGGATCATCATCCTGGACCCGCTGGACAAAATCGAGCCACAATTTTTTGGAAAAGCGGTAGAGCCGCTGCTTTAAGGCGGGCAGGTCCTCGACAACGCCCTCGTGGGCCCCGTGAAACCGCTCCACCGCGGCAAGCACCGCCTTGACGTTCCGGATGTACTCGGAATCATCCTGAATGTCCTCCACAAACCGCTGGTGGAGGTGGACCAGGATGTCCCGGGTCATCTCCTCGGCCGCTTCGGCGGCCGTCAATTCCGCTTTCTCCGGTGGACTTCCCATAATCTAAATCCTTCCCCCTGGCCGCCGACGCCGAAAGATATCAGCGCCGCCCGAACCGCCGGGCATCCCGACGCACGCCCCCGTCGGCGCGCGAATGCGATCTTCCATAGCAGAGCCCCCCGGCCCCGTCAACCGTTTAAGGGCGGCGGTGGGTCGGCAACGGCCGACCC
>CAZWGY010000457.1:0-3972 GCA_964633575.1 uncultured Desulfobacteraceae bacterium | reverse complement strand
CACGCAGGTCCGCCCCTACATAATGCGGGCGGGACGCCCGCGCTCCCAGGCGCCGATAGAGACATCCGGGGTTTCCAAAACCTCGGAGGTCTTCTCCTTTAGGGAATGGGGGCTAGGGGGGTTAGGTCTGTACGCCGTCTGGTTGAAATGATGACCAATGCCCGCCTAACGCGACTTGGCGATGAGCCGGTAAACCACCATTCCCGCCAGCCAGGCGGCGTCCTCGGGGGAGAGCATCCGCCCCACCGACGAATCGAACAGGACGCTGGCCTCGGCCCCGAATTCCTCATCCGCCCCCCAAACCCCCAGATGAACCGGGACCCGGGGAAAGGGCGTGAATTCGTACCCCACGTCTCCCATCTCCACCGGGACCCCGGCCAACGCCGACGCTCCGGTTGCCATGGTTTCCGGTGAAGCCCCGAAGACCGCTTTGAGCGGGTCGATGGCCCGCTTGACAAAAGCGCTGTAATAAAAGGCGGCGCCGGGGATCTCCCGGTAGGCGATCATCCGGCCGTCGGGGGCATTGAGCGAGGCTCCCTGAAGGTAGTGAAAAATGAGGACCTGCTCCTGAATGGGGACCTCGGCGGCGGGATCGTCGGCGTCCGACAGCTCGAACGCCGGATGGCTGAGGCGATAATTCCGGGTGAGAAACGGAATGATCAGGCTATCGCCATCGACCGCGTAGCCGGTATGTTCGGCGAGGCCGTCCAGGGGCCGGTCGGCGAGTGTTTCGACGGCGATCCGGCGGGCTTCCACGTAATCGTCCACTCGTGCCACGGGATTCTCCTTTTCTTATGGATAAACGCTCATGACCGGGAGCACCGTGATCACCCCGGGCATGAAAACGTGTTAAGCTATTAGCGGCATCAGACCTCATCAGACCTCCGAGGTTTCCAAATTTTTTGGAAACCTCGGAGGTCTCTATTCCTCATCACTCAGTCCTCAGCACTCATCACTCAGTCCTCAGCACTAATGCATTTTCACGATAAAAAAAGCCCCACCCGCAAGCGGGAGGGGCCGTCGGATCGGTTGCCCGGTTACGCCATGGCCCGGTTAGAGCTCCAGCCAGGAGTCCGAATAGAGAGTCCGGCCGAGGATCACGTCCACCGTTTTGGCGTAGTCGAGCATCTCCTTGGAGAGGCTGCCGCGGTCGGGCTCGTTGCCGTCGAGCATCCCGTGGATGAGGTCCACGATGTCGGGCCGTTTTCCCTTGGCGATCTCGGTGAGCTTCTCGTCCAGGGGGTCGGAGATGACCGAGTGCATTCCGCACTTGTCCAGCATGACCATGTAAGTCTGGTTCAGGATGGGGCGGAGATGATTCGGGGGGCCGTTGGAGATGTTCGAGAGCCCGCAGGTGGACTTGGCGCCCGGGGCGATGTCCGGGATCATCTTCTGGAACTCCATCAGGCTCATGAGCTGCGGCTGCTGGATGTTGACCGGGGTGACGATCCCGTCCACCCAGATCTTCTCATTGGGAATGCCGGCCTCATTGGCGAAGTAAAGGAGCTCCACGCAGAGAGCGGCCCGCTCGTTTTCGTCCCGGGGGAGTCCCTCGGGGCCCCACATCAGGGCGATGAAGTCCGCTTCATACTCGGCCGCGATGGGCACCATCTTCTCGTAGCGCTCCGGCCGGACCATGATGGAGTTGATCAGGGGCGCCGGGGCCCCGGCGGGGCGCTTGTACACCTTGAGCGCCGCCTCGATGGCGTCGATGTTCGAGGTATCCAGAGCCAGGGGGATGTCGGTGACAACTTCCTGGACGGTCTGGACCACCCACGGCATCAGCTCATGGCCGTCCTTCTTGGCCGGCCCCAGGTTGATGTCGATGTAGTCCATCCCCTTTTCCTTCTGGAAAAGGGCCTCCTCCTGGATCGGCTTGGGGTCGCGTTCCTTGTATGCCCGGCCGATTTTTGTCGATATCACGTTCAGACTTTCGCCAATGAGAAGCATTATGTCCTCCATTTTCAGGTTCCCGCTCCCTCACGGTCGCGGTACTGCTTGTCGGTCACGCCATGGCGTGAGGTGGCGGGCGGGCCCCAGGCGGGCGGAAGAAAAACCGCCGGCCGAACCCGCCCGGATCGTTATTCGGAACCCCGCCAGGTGGGCCGGCCCCTACTTGGTCTTCAGGAACGCCGGAATATGAGCGGCTTCCCGCGGACCCACGGTGATGGTCCAGTCGGGCAGCTCCTCCTCCACATCGCCGGCGATGGCCGCGGCATAGCCCGGAATGATCAGCTCCCGGGTCTTGACCTTGTCGGCGATCCCGCACTTCTTGACGAACATCCCGACGTCGTCGCCGGCAAACTTCCCGGCGGCCCAGGCGGTCATCACGGAGAGCCCCTCGGAGTCCTTGATCAGGAGGTAGGACGGGACCTTGGATCCCTCGATCTCGCCGGAGACGATAAAGAAGGTCAACGCGAAGTTGGTCGTCACCAGCACCGGGGAATTTTCGGTGGGGTTGCCGATCTCGTAGATGCCTTCGGTCACCGTCATCGGGCGTTGCGGGTCGGTGTAGATGTTGAGCCGTTCGAGGAACAGCGGGAAGAGCGACTCGCTGGTGAAGTCGGACAGGACCACGATCCCCGCGTACTTGGAGATGAACATCGCCGCCACCATGGCCTCGACGTCCAGGTTGCCGGCCATCTCGCAGGGGAAGGTGATGGTGGGAAATCCCAGGGAACGGTTGCTCTGCTTGAGCGCGGCGCGGCGGATGGCCACCTGATCGGTCAGAGCCGCCTTCACCTCACGGGAGCCGCCGTCGATGACCAGATCCTTGAGCCCCATGCCGGTGAGCTTGTCGGTCAGCGGAATGAGAGCCTCCACCGAATCGGCCTTGACCGCAAGGGGCAGATCGTTATCCTTGGCCAGAGCCCCGAAGGCGTCGGCGGTGGCGTCCGTGGCCGCATAGAGGAGAGGCCGCTTGAACCCCGCCGCCTCGATCCCGGCCTTCATCACATCTTCCTTTTCGGTCATCAGGACGAGGTTGAATTCCGACTTCTCGGCCACGATCTTGGCCCGCTCGCCAAATGCCCCGGCATCACCGTTGACATCCTTTAAGGCCACGAGTTGGGGCCGGAGGTTGAATCCCACCCGCTCGATCTGGAAGGCGTTCCACTCCTTGAGCTTCTTTTCCAGCTCGCCGGTGTCGATGTCGGAGCCCACCTGCGCGGCTATGGCGGTGGGGTTGAAAAAGGTCTTTTCATGACGGTAGAGGACGGTTTCGCCGCCGATAGCGAAGGCGCGGACGCCCTTGCCGATCTTGACCGGCCGGATAGGCGGCGCCGAGGCCTCGGCAAGCTTCTCCCGAGCCTCGTCGGAAACGTAGGGACACGCATCCAGCTCCGCCTTGCCGGATGCGAGGTTCATGGCAAACGCGAGACACGTGGGAACACCGCATTCCTTGCAGTTGGTTTTCGGCAGGAGCTTGAATATCTGAATACCGGTTAATGCCATTTTGGTCTCCTTATCGGGTTATATGAAATCGGTTCGTCCGGAAGCGGGGGGCGCGCAAGGCGCCCCCCGCTGAATGGGGCGAAAGCTATCCGACCAGCGACTCCATGTCGAGCGCGGGATGACCCTTTTCCTTGAGATAGGGCAGTATCTCCTCCTCGGTGATCCCGACGGTGTCATCGGCGATCATTTCGTAGAGGTTCGGGTAGCCCAGCTCCTCGCCACGCTTGTCCAGACGATCCTTGATCTCGTCCTTGAGGATCTTGGGCATCCAGACCACCCGGAGAATGCCGCCCTCATCCTTGTCGGTGGGGCCGTCGCCGCGGATGAACTTCCGCTGGGTGATGTTGAACTTGGAATGGCCCACGAACCCCGGCGATGAGGCCCCGCC
This sequence comes from uncultured Desulfobacteraceae bacterium, assembly GCA_964633575.1. Lineage (GTDB taxonomy): Bacteria > Desulfobacterota > Desulfobacteria > Desulfobacterales > JAABSP01 > CAYNGG01. The sequence goes on along the minus strand of CAZWGY010000457.1, from coordinate 131 downwards.
GCCCATTACGCCGGCCAGGGTGGTGAACTTCATCCCGCAGGGGGTCTCCCCGGTGTAATCCCGGTTGACCGTCATCACGCCGTTGCACTGGGGCAGCATGGCGGCGATGCACTCGCAGCAGCCGCAGGTGG
>CAZWGY010000456.1:0-3999 GCA_964633575.1 uncultured Desulfobacteraceae bacterium | reverse complement strand
ATTTCCAAAATCTAAAATCCAAACCCTGCTTGTCTCAGCCGCTTTTCAGTGGTAGGAAGGCGAAGATGGTAAACATGGTAACCGCAACCCCAACCCCTTCAGCCCATGCGACCGTTTTTCAGAACCTGGCCGACCCTGACCGCCATTGCCCTGACCCTGGCGCTTTCAGCTTGTGACGACGCCGCCACCGACGCCCCCGAAGACCGCCGGACGTACTCCGTAACCTGGCTATCCGACGGGCCGGGGCTGACCGCCGGCCCGGCCGGCGAGGTCCGAACCCCCATCCCCGTCGATTGCCGCTTCGATGCAGACACCCTGGAATACCGCTGTCGAGCCGAATTCACCGGCCCCCACGGCGATCCCCGGGTCCATGAGAAGGTCTGGCGATACCCCGACCTCGCATCCTTTATAACGGAAGCCCAGGCCGTGGGCCGCCGCCGGTACGAGACCCTCACCGTCACGGCGCCCGGCCTTCCCGCCGGCGTAATCCCCGGCCCCCGGCGAAACGAAACCCACGAATACGACGAAGCGGGCCGTCTGGTGGCCACCAACGGAGTCGCCTGCACGGCGTGGGACCCCCTCGGCCGGCCCCTGGCCGCCGAGCCGACCGACTTATGTACCGATGATCCAGGGGACCGGTATGACTACGACGACTCCGCCCGGACCGTCACCCGGTATTACAGCTCCCGGACCCTCACCCCCCACCCGGACGGCACGGTCCCCTGTATTCCCCGCTATACTGAAACCGAATATGACGCCGACGGAAACATCATCCGGATCGACGAGACCGGCGTCGAAACCCACTACACGGTCGTGGCGGCCGAGACCATCCGCCGGCCGTAAGCAAAGGGAAACTGATCACTGGTGTTTGAGCCGTTTTCCGCCCCCATCGACGCCCTCGGCATCATCCACGCCCATGCCGGAGCGAAGGCCGACGCCGACGGCAACCGGATTTTCGCCCTGGCCGCCCGTCGCCTGGAGCCTGACGGAAACCCGACGACCTTCCGGACGCCGGTCCGATACGCCGGCCTGACGGAGCGGGATCGACGATATTCGGGAGTTGACCCGGCGGCCCTCCAGGATGCCCCGTCGGCCGCCGAAGCGGCCCGCCAACTGGACCGGTTCCTGGCCGGCGTCCGGGTGATCTTCCACTTCGACGACGGCACGGGCGACATCAACCTCGACGCCCTCCTCCCCGGCCGGCGCTTCGTGGATCTCGCCTTTGCGGCGGCCTATCTGATGCCGGACCTCGACGCCCACACCCCCAAGCGGCTCCACGAATACCTCACGGAAACGCCCCGGGACACCGTCCGATTTACCGCCGCCGAACGGGTCGAACTCAACGTCGCCATCCTCCAACACCTGGCCGAAACCCGCTTAGGTGAACGATCCTTTCCGCCGGCGCCGGTCATCCGATACTACCTGACCCGGAGCAACACCCTCTTCGGAACGGCCCTGGTCCACGTGGCCCGGCACTACCAGAAGTATTTCGGCGGGCCGTCTTCCCCCTGTACCACCGACGACAGCGGGGTCTGGGGACGGTTTCTGGAACGGGCCGACCCGGTGCCCAAAGAGCCTCCGCCCGACGAGACCCCGTGCCGGGGCATATCCGAGGAAACCCTCGGATCACGCTACCGGACCCTCGCCGAGACGGGCAAGGACTACCGGTTCCGCCCGGAGCAGCTCGCTTACGGCAGCCACGTGGCATCAGCCCTGGCCGACGGGGCCGTCCTGACCGTTGAAGCCGGCACCGGGACCGGAAAGACCCAGGGGTACCTGATCCCGGCCCTGGAATTTCTCCGGCGGAACCCCCGGGAACGGGTCATCATCTCCACCTACACCAAAAACCTCCAGGCCCAGATCTTCAGCCGGGAACTGGCCCTCTCCCGGGAGACCTTCCGGGACCTCTACCGGGACATCCCGGTGGCTCTCCTCAAGGGCAAGTCAAGCTACTTCTGCGCCCGGAAGCTCGACCACCTCCACGAGCAGGGTATGCGGGGCCGGCGCCTTCTGGCCTGGCTCTATCTTCTCCAAATCGCCTTCCGGTTCCAGAATGCCGACGGCGACTCCCCCGCCGAAACCGTCCTGGAACGGTTATCGCCCCACTTGAACGAGATGCGGGCCGAGGCCACCGCTAAAATCGGCTGTCACACCGGCCACGTCCGCTGCCCGGCTCAGGTGGTCACCGCCGACGCGGCGGTCGCCCGATTGGTGATCACCAACCACCACAAGCTCGCCCTCATCGACGGCGACCCGCTCCTGGCCGGCCGGTTCCGGAACGTGATCATCGATGAGGCCAACCACTTCGAGGCCGCCGTCCGGAACGCTTTCACCGTCGAAGCCGGCGCTCCGGAGATCGCCCCCACACTCCGCTACCTCGAAAGCCGGATCGCCGGCCTGGCCGAACGGAAAAACACCCCTCATCGGAAGGCATTGAGCCAGGCTCTGACCGGGGTCCGAACCCTGGCCGACGAAATCGCCGCCCTGGCCGCGGCCCTGGGAAACATCCCCCCCAAGCCGCCGCCGGGAACCGTTCGGGAGCTGATCTACGTCCACGAAAGCTACCGGTCCGGGCACATCAACGCCCACATCGACCCGATGCTCGATGCCCTGGAAAGCATTAAAAAGGGGCTCGAATGGGCCGGGGACGCCGATGCCGTCCTGCACCTGAAGCTGCCCGGCCGAAGCGTCCAGCGGATCAAAACGGCCATCAACCAGCTCGGGGACTGGGCCGAAGCCCTCAAGGTGATCCGGAGCGGCGAGTCGGCCGAAAACCGGGTGGCCTCCCGCCAGATATTTCGGCGCTCCTTCCGGCTGATCTCCCAGGAAGTGGAAGTAAACCACCTCATCCGCCGGCACATCCACAACGGGAAGCGGTCGGTGATCTATACCGCCGCGACCCTCTGCAACCACGGATCATTCGAAGACTTCCGGCGGATCACCGGAATGGAAGACGACGCCCCCCGCCGATACCGGTTTGCCCGGTTTCCATCCCCCTTTGCCCGAAACCGGATGGAGATCATCATCCCCAAAACCGCCGTGAGCGGGCGGTATGCCAACAAAGCGGCCTGGACCCGGACCGTAATCGATGCCCTGCCCCGCCTGATCCGGGAGACCGACGGCCGGACCCTGGTCCTCTTCGCGTCCTACTCGGACATGATTCAGATCGCCGAGGCGGTGGCCCCCCACCTCGACGAAAGCCGGCATCCCCTCCTGGTCCAGCAGCGGGGCCGGCCCACGGTGAGCATCCGGGATGAGTTCCGGACCGTTAAGGAAAGCGTCCTGTTTGGAGTGGAAACCTTCTGGTACGGCGTCGATTTCCGGGGAGATACCCTGACCCAGGTGATCATCACCCGGATTCCGTACCCATCCCCCGCCGATCCCATCCTGGCGGCCCGGAAGAAAATCCTGCCATCCCACGAGTACTGGGACCGGTACCGCTACGACACCGACATCAAAATGAAACAGGGCATCGGCCGGCTCATCCGTTGCGAAACCGACCGCGGGCGGGTGGTGATCCTCGACTCCCGGTACCGACACGAAGACTGACCCCTCCCCCGCCCCGCCGGTTCAGCCGATTAGATCGGCGCTTACCGGCGGTGGCGCCGATACCCCAACACCACCCAGTAGATGGCCCAGCCGAGGATCACCGGACCAACCCCGAAAACGGCAAACCGGACCGGATCGCCATCCATCGGGTTGAACAGATAGCCCGCGGCCGGAACATAGAGAATCGAGGCGACAATGGCCAGCCGCATCCGGCCGGACAGGGGCACCCGAAGCCGCCGCCGGGCGGGCGAATCGCCCCCGGCCCGTTTGGGAAGATAGAAAAGAATGGCGATGATGAGGGTGATAAGCAGTATTTCCGAAAGTCCTGACACGATCCGTCTCCGACAAAGTGATGAGTATTGAGGACTGAGGACTGAGTGATGCTGGAGACCTCCGAGGTTTCCAAAAAAATTGGAAACCTCGGAGGTCTGACGAGGACTGAGGACTGAG
>CAZWGY010000455.1:0-4007 GCA_964633575.1 uncultured Desulfobacteraceae bacterium | reverse complement strand
GCAATTAGGCGACGGTGCGGCCATGGAGGGCTTTTGGATTTCGCTTCCGGAGTTCAGGACGGCTCGTCGTCCACCTCGACGGCATCGTAGATCAGCCGGATCACGTTTTTGTCCGCTTTCCGGTGGTATTGGACATCATCGGTGAAGTGCCGGATGATGTGAATCCCCAGCCCTCCCACCCTTCGATCGACGATATCGGACGAAAGCGACGGCTCGGCCTGGGTCAGCAGGTTGAAAGGCATGCCCTGGTCCTCGATCTCGATGACGAAGTTCCGCTGGGAGTCCAGGCGGCAGGTGAGGGTCACGTCGCCTTCGTCCTCCGGGCCATAGGCGTATCGGAAGATGTTGACCAGGGCCTCCTCCGCCGCCAGCCGGATGTGCGCGACCCGATTGCCGTCGTACCCCCGGGACCGGGCGCAATCGACCGCCGTCTGGATAAATGTGGTCATGTTGGATTGCTTTGCCGGCAGGCGGATCCGCGTTAAGGTATCCATCTATTTCGTCCGTTTGTGTTCTGATCCGGTTATTCCCGGCGCGGGCATGCACCGAGGCGGGCCATGGCCCCTTTTGTCAGATCGCCGAAAGCGCCTCATCCACCGATGGATAGGTCCGGAAGAGGGAATAGAACCCGGAGACCTTGAAGACCTCTTCCACGACCCCCGTCAGTCCCACGATGACGATGCTGCCCCGCCGGACCTCCAGCTTCTTGGCCGATTTCATGATCACCCGCAGCCCGGCACTGCTGATGTATTCCAGTCCGCCCAGGTCCAGGATAATGTCCGGGCCGGCGGCCTCGATCCGGGCTTCGATGGCTTTATCCAGCTCGTGGGCATTGTCCGCATCCATGCTGCCGGCGATAACCAGCACAACCGCTTCATCGGCATCCTTCACACTGATATCCATCTCACCTCCGTTGGGGGATCGGTTTCAAAAAATGGCCGGCCGGTACGCCCGACGGCCTCGCCGTGGCGCGGCGGGCGTTACCGCCGGCCATGGTATCGCACCATAAGAATGGTGATGTCGTCGGATTGGGGGTGAGGCCCGGTGTATGCCTTGACCTGATCCATGATCCCGGTAACCATCTGCTCGGCGCCCACCCCGGCCAGACCCTCGATGCCATCCGTCAGCCGGCCGGCGGAGAAGACCTGCTTTTTCCCATTCATGGCCTCGGTCACCCCGTCGGTGTAGAAAAAGAGGCCCTCGCCGGGGGCGAGGGTCAGGGAGAGGTCATGGTAAACGAAGCGCTCTTCCACCCCGAGGACCAGCTCATACCGGCTGTCGGCCCGGTGGATCGTCCCCTCCCGGTCGATCTTGATGGGGGCATCATGCCCGCCGTTGGCGTAGATCACCTCGCCGGTGTTCAGGTCGAGGCAGGCGACGATCAGCGTAACAAACATGTTCCGGGGGTTGTCCCGGGTCAGGATGCGGTTGAGCTCGGTCAACAGGGCCGCCGGGTCGTGATATTTAGGCCGGTCGGCCAGAAGCTTCAACAGGGCCCGGGTGGTGACCATGAATAGGGCGGCCGGCACGCCTTTGTCGGAGACGTCCCCGACCACGATGCAGAGCCGATGGTCGTCGATGAAGAAAAAGTCATAGAGGTCGCCGCCGACCATCCGGGCGGGCTCCATCACCGCATAGAGCTCCAGGTCCGACCGCTCGGTGAGGAAATTCTTGGGCAGAACGCTCATCTGGATCTTCCGGGCCACCTCCAGCTCCCGGTTCACCGCCTCCTTTTCGGCGGTGGTCTGAGCCAGCTCCTGGGCCGTCCGAATCAGCCGGATGTGGGTATTGATCCGGCTGATCAGCTCGTCCTTGATGAACGGCTTGGTGACGTAGTCGTTGGCGCCGGCCTGGAACCCTTTGACCAGGTCATTGACCTGGTTCTTGGCGGTGAGGATGATGATGGGCAGCTCGGCGATGCTGTATTTTTCCCGGATCTTCCGACAGACCTCGAATCCGGAGATCAGGGGCATCATCACATCGAGGAGAATACAGTCCGGCTTAGGGCCCTGTTCGACCCGTTCGAGGCACTCCGGGCCGTTGTGGGCCTTGGTGACCCGGACGTTGCCGAGGTTCACCAGGAGGTTGGAGATCACCTGGAGGTTCGTGAAGTCGTCGTCCACCGCCAGGATTTCGATCATGTCCTCGTCAGACGGGGGGGCGTCCGGGTCCTCCGAGGTTGCGGTTCGGATCACCGGAGAGGTTTCGGAGACCGGCTCCGTCATCGGAGTCAAAGGGGGCTCCCGGACCTCGGAGATGGGGAGGGTCAGGATAAACGCGCTGCCCTTTCCCGACTCGCTCTCCACCCAGATTCGGCCCCCGTGGAGCTCGACCACCGTCTTGGTAATGGCCAACCCGATCCCGGTGCCGTCAAACCGGCGGTTTTCATGCCATTCCGCCTGCTTGAACGGCTCGAAAATCACCTCCCGCTTTTCCTCGACAATGCCGATGCCGGTGTCCTCGACCCGGACCTCCATCCACCGCTCCGAGGTGGCCTCGGAGATGACCTTGACGTAGCCCTTGTCGGTGAACTTGACCGCGTTGCCCACGAGATTATAGAGGATGTGCTCGATCTTGGCGGCGTCGGCGTGGACCATGGGCTGGCTCCGGGGCACGGCGTTGATGACCTTGAGCGCCTTGTCCCCCACCAGCCCCTGGCAGAGATGGATGACCTTCTCGGTGACCTGGAAGAGGTCCACCGGCTCGCACTCAATGGTCATCTCTTCTTTTTTGAGCCGGCTGAAGTCGAGGATGTCGTCGATCAGCCGCAGGAGGCGGCGGCTGGACCCGGAAATCAGGAGGAGGTTGTCCCGCATCCGGGAGTTGAGGTCTCCGGCGGCCCCGTCGAGGATGGAGTCGGTGATGCCGATGATCCCGTTTAAGGGGGTCCTCAGCTCATGGCTGGTGTTGGCGAGGAAGTCGTCCTTCAGGGCATCGACCTCGAGCTGCTTTTCGTAGAGCTCCTGAAGCCGCCGGCGCTCCTCTTCGCTCCGCCCGGTCCGACACCGGATGGCGAAGTAAATGAGTACCACGGCGACCGACAGGCCCGCGCCCGCCACCAGGGCAATCCCCCCCCATTGGGTCCAGAAGAGCCCCAGGCTATTCACGTCCCGGACCTCGATCCCGCTCGGGAGTCTCCACGCCGGCGACCATCCATCCTAAAACCGGAACAGGGCCCCGATCTGAAGGGCGAGACCCGAGATGTCCAGATCCTCGTTGGCCACCGGCGGGGGGCTGCCGGGGGTCACCTGAAAGGCGAGATCCACATAATCGATGGATGCGGCAAAGGAGAAGGGCTTCGTCCCCACCGTCACCGCCAGGCCGGCCACGGTGCCGGTCTCCCCCGACAGAGAAACGTCGGCCCCGCCGTCCCAGTCCGGCCGGCAATCGATGACGCTCACATGGGGCCCCACCGTGAGAACCTCGCTGGGCAGCTTGAAGCGGAGGGCCAGGTCACCCATATAGAGCTCCCCGCTGAAAGAGTCGTTGTAGAGGTATCCGATCCCGCCGGTGAGGTCGATGAAAAACCGCTCGGCCTCCCAGGCGATCCCCGCGTTGATCGTCGCCAGGTTGCTGATATAGCCGTCGATCTCCTCGGTCCGCCAGGCGTCCCGGAGCTGATGGCCGTCCACGTCAGGGCTGTAAAGGAAAATCCCCGGCGTTACGCCGACCACGAGTCCGAACTCCGCCGACGCGGCCGCCGGCATAACCAGCCCCCCGGTCAGCAGGATCAAAAGGAATAGTACCCGTCTCATTACATCTCCAGCCGTCCATTTGGATAAAGGTTTAGAAAATGGAGACCATGGGCCCACCCCAACGGCCGGCCCGGTCCGTCAACCGGCCCACAGCTTACCACAATTTGGAGGATTTACAACGTTCAGTCAGCGGCCAAGCGCAAGCGAAGTCCGCCGCACCGTCTTGTTGTCAGACCTGCTCTTTCGAATTTCATTGCTTATCGTGAAAATACATGCGCCCGTGCTCCAATCGAAAATCCAGAACCACGAATA
>CAZWGY010000454.1:2364-4007 GCA_964633575.1 uncultured Desulfobacteraceae bacterium | reverse complement strand
CGCTCCCAGGCGCCGATAGAGACCTCCGAGGTTTCCAAAACCTCGGAGGTCTTCCCAACCAAAACCTCGGAGGTCTTTCCAATTGTTCGGAAATAAATCTAAAATCTAAAATTCCGGCCTTTCAGACCATCTTCAACAGCTCCTCCACGACGGTTCGGAGCCGGCCGGCCTGTCCGGAAAGCTGCTCGGCGGCGGCGGCCGAATCCACCGAAGTGGCCGAGAGCTTCCGGGCCAGCTCGTCCAGTTCGGTGGCGCTCTGATTCACCTGACTGATCTCCCGGCTCTGGTCCCGGCTGGCCTCGGTGATCAACTCGGTCTTTTCCCCGATGACGGTGGCCGATTCGATGATCCCCTCGAAGTCGGCGTTCAAGGCATTGATGGACTGGGCCGCGCCGCTCACCCGATGGACCGCCTGCTCCAGGAGGGAGCCGGTGTGGCCGGCCGCCTCGGTGGCCCGGAGCGCCAGGTTCCGGACCTCGTCGGCCACCACCGAAAAGCCGGTCCCGGCCTCTCCGGCCCGGGCCGCCTCGATGGCCGCGTTCAAGGCCAGGAGATTGGTCTGAAAAGCGATCTCGTCGATGGTCTTGATGATCTGGCGCATCTGGTCGCTCTCGGCCTCGATCCGGCCCATCTCCCGAGTCAGCTCGATAAGCGACTTCAAGGATTGGCCCGACTTGGCGATGTTGTCGCTCATGAGGGCCTCCGCCCCCTTGGTCAGATCGGCCGTCTCCAGGCTTCGAGCGGTCATCTCTTCCAGGGAGGTGGAGATATCCTCCACGGCGACGGCCTGGTGGGAGGCCCGGTCCGAAAGCGTCCGGCTGGTTTCGGCGATCTCGGCGGAAATGGTCGTCATCTGGGCCGCCCCGTCGCTCAACCCCTTCACCACCCGCCGCAAGGGCCGGACCAGAAGGCGGCCAAGGGCCAAAAACAGCGCGATGAAAATGGCCCCGTCGATGATCAGGACTTTGACGGCCGTGTGGATCAGGGCCTCGCTCAGCTCCTCCCGCATGAACCGGGGGGTGACGTAAACGTCCACCTGGCCCAGGGCCATCTCGTCCTTCCGGATGACTTCTCGCCGATGGATGAGGTCGTCGGGAAGGGCTCCGTCAAAACCGCTCTCGGCGGGAACCGGCCGCCAGTCTGAATCCCGGACCATCCCCCCGATGAGCCCCTCGCCCACGGCGCCCCGGACGGCAATGGCGGAAATCCGCCGGTCCGACATCTCCGAACGGACCGTTTCAACGGCCAGGCCATTGTCTAAGTCCCACAACGGGGTCACCAGGCTCCGGCTCAGCCGGGTGGCGGTGGCTTCGGCCACCTGCCGAAGCTCGGCCACCGACCGGGACTGGATGGAAAGGTAGTCGTAAACACCAAACAGACCCAGGATAAGGGTGGTCTGGATGATGAGGATAACGCTCATCCGGGTTCGAATGCTGTTGTGACGACGGATATGAAACCATTTCCGCAACTGCTTCACGGGTTCTCCTTGGGACAGGTGATAGGTGATAGGTGATGGGTGATAGGTGATAGGTTATAGGTGATAGGTGATAGGCTTAAATAAACTAATTTGAGAACGTGCATCCCGATCCCCATAACCCATAACCCATAACCTATTAGCCATTACCCATCACCCATTACCTATC
>CAZWGY010000454.1:0-2264 GCA_964633575.1 uncultured Desulfobacteraceae bacterium | reverse complement strand
CCCATAACCCATAACCCATAACCTATTAGCCATTACCCATCACCCATTACCTATCCCTCACGGGGTTGGACGTATATTGAACCACCCGGTTCCGGCCCCCGCGTTTGGCCTGGTAAAGCGCGTCGTCGGCCCGGTCAATGAGGTCCTTGACGGTCTGGATGCCATCGTCGCTGATGGCGGCCATCCCGATGCTGACCGTCAACTGGAAGGACCGGCCGCCGTGGCTGAAAGTTTGGCCGGCCACCGCTTCCCGGAACCGCTCGCTCATGGTTCGGGCACTGTCGATCCGGGTGGCCGGCAGGATGATGGCGAACTCCTCGCCGCCGTATCGGCAGGCCACGTCGGTCTGGCGGGTCCAATCCCGGAGCATCCGTCCCACCTTCGTGAGGACCAGATCGCCGGCCGAATGGCCGTACTGGTCGTTGACCCCCTTGAAGTGGTCGAGGTCCAGGATGCAGAGCACCAGATCGGTCCCGTACCGCCGGGCACGGGACCATTCCTGCTGGAGCGCCCCCTTGAAATAGCGCCGGTTGAACAGGCCGGTAAGCTCGTCCATGATCGACAGCTCGGCCATTTTTTTATGAGCTTCCTGGACTTCCCGCATCAGCCGGGCCTTCTCGAGGGTGTTGATGATGATCCGGGTCAGGTGCTCGGCGCTGATCATCGATTTGGGCATGTATTCATAAGCCCCCGCCTGGATCATCCGGGAAGCCACCAGCTCGTCCCCCTTGCCGGTGATCACCACCATCGGGACGGCCGGCTCCTGGCGTTGGATTCGGCGCAATAATTCGAGAGCCGTGCCGTCAGGCAGTTCGTACTCGCTGAAAACCACGTCAAAAGGCTGCTCCGCCAGCCGGGCGAGGGCCGCCTCGCACCCATCGACCCGGGCGAGCTGGAAGCCCGTCTGATCCGCCAGAACCGACTGAATCTGGTGGAAATCAGTCTCCGACGAGTCCACCACCAGGATGGCCGCCTTCCGGTACCGGCGTGAGGCGGCGTCGAGGTCCACCATGCCGCTCCCCTCGGTATAGGGGACCACCTCGTCGTGGCGGATGGTCTGAATCTGCTTGACGATCCGCGATATCCGCTGGCCGGCGGCCTCGATCTTCGAAATATAGTCGGCGACCTTCTCGGGATCATCCTTGTGCATCCCCATCAACTCGATGCTGCCCAACAGGATGGTCAGGGGCTGATTGAGTTCATGGGCGGTGGCCCCGGCCATCTGGAGCAGGACCTTGAGCCGTTCTTCCTCGATCACCGCCTTCTGCTGGGCCAGAATCTTATGGTTTGCCCCCTTGAGCTGCTCGACTGTCTGGCTCAAGAGGGTGTTGGCGCTTTTCAATGCCTTTTCCATCTGCTTCCGGTAGGTGATGTCCCGGAGGGAAGCCAGCCGGGCCGGCCGCCCCATCCAGTCCACCGGGGTAACCCGGATCTCCGCTACCCGAGGCCCGCTCCGGGAGGCGCCCTTCGATGGGATCTCGATCTCGCCGCGGCCCGGCTTCAAGGAGTAGGCGAAGGTCCGACCCAACAGCGCCTCCGGCTTCCGGCCGAACAGCTCGCCGGCCGCCGGGTTGACCAGCTTGATCCGACTTTTCTCGTCCACCACGATCACCCCGTCGGCGATGTTTTCCAGAATCCGCCGGTATCGCTTCTCCAGCGCCGCCACCGCTAGCTTGTGCCGTTCCGCGGCGAGACGCTCGAAGTATTTGAAAGCCACTTCGGAGATCAGCAGCGGCAGGACTTTGAGGTACTCCCGGCCGGCGTCCTTGACCAGGTACTCGTCGATAAACCGCATTTTCTGGAGCTGGACGGCCAGACTTTCAGACGGCTCGTCCACCAGAAAAACCCGGGGCAGCGGACTGTTTTGCTCGAACAGATGGTGGCAGAGGTCGAGCCCGGCCCGGCCCTTGAGCTTGTGGCTGATCACCACCAGGTCAAAGGCGTCATCCCCCGTGCCCTGGAGGCGCTCGATGGCCGCCGCCACCGTCTCCAGACAGGTGATCCGGTAGGCCACGTGGCTCCGCTCAAAAGCATGGACAAAAGCCTGGGCATCCGGCTCACGGTCTTCGACCAGAAGTATCCGCAGGGGCGTCGATTGGGTATCGGCCATCATAATCCGTTGATTACAAGTACTCCGCCGGGTTGACAAAACCACCTGTCAGCCCATTGGATATCAGCTTATGGGGGGGATGTAAAGCAACGGCGGGTAATAGGTGATAGGTGATAGGTTATGGGTTATGGGTAATGGGTTATAGGTTATGGGT
>CAZWGY010000453.1:0-4021 GCA_964633575.1 uncultured Desulfobacteraceae bacterium | reverse complement strand
CACCCGGTCAGGGGCCACCGAGCAGGCCAGGACGTAGTCCTCGCCGCCCTCCAGGGCGTATTCGGCAACGGGAAACCCGATGTCTTCACAAAACGCCCGGAGCCGGTCGGTAACCGGGATCGCCGCCGCGTCGATCTCCGCCCCCGCTCCGGCCGCGTCCAAGATGTGCCCCAGGTCGGCGGCCAGCCCGTCGCTCACGTCGATGGCCGCCCGAACCCCGCCGGCCTCGGCCAGATACCGGCCTTCATCGAGGTGGGGCCAGGGCCGGTGATGGGCCGCGATCAGGGCCCTGAAGACCTCCGAGGTTTTGGGAAGACATCCGAGGTTTTGGGAAGACATCCGAGGTCTCTTTGTTGGAAACCTCGGAGGTCTCCCGCGGTCGGGGTCCTCAGCCGGGAGGTCGTTTACGATCAAATGAAGCCCCGCCCGGCTCTCTCCGACGGGGCCGGTGACGCAGATGACATCCCCCGGCCGGGCCCCGGACCGGCGGAGCATTTCGCCTTCGGCTACCATCCCGGTCACGGCGATGTTGATGATCAAGTCGGCCCTTGACCCGGTGGTGTCCCCGCCCAGGATGTTGACCGAAAACCGGTTGGCCAACGCCTTCAGCCCGTCGTAGATCCCGTCGAGGTAGTCGAGGTCGCAGCTCCGGGGAATGGCGATGCTCACGAAGGCCTCACGGGCCGTTCCGCCCATGGCCGCGATGTCGCTCAGGTTGACCGCCAGGGCCTTATGCCCGAGGTCCTCGCCGGAAATCCGGTCCCGGAGAAAGTGGACCCGCTCCACCAGCATGTCGGTGGTCATCAGGGTGACGGCATCGGCGGGGGGATAAAACCCGGCCGCGTCGTCGCCGATGGGAGTCACCACGTCCGCCGGCCGAGCCAGACAGCCTTCCTCGATCCGGCGGATAAACCCGAATTCTCCGATCTCCCGCCAGCTCATGGCCGTCTCGCCCGACGAATCCGGTCGGCCAGGTCCCGGGCCGATGCCTCGGGGTCGTCGGCCGAAACAATGGCCGATACCACGGCGATCCCGTCGGCGCCGGCCCGGACCACCGCCTTGCAGGTCTCCCGGTTGAGCCCGCCGATGGCCACCATCGGCACCGAGACCGCCGCCCGGACCGCCGCCACCCCATCCACGCCCAGGGGCGCCACCGTGTCGGTCTTGGTGGGAGTGGCGTAAACCGGGCTGACGCTCACGTAGTCGGCCCCCTCGGCCTCGGCGGCCCGGGCGTCGTCCACGGATTCCACCGAGACCCCCAAAATCATCTCCGGGCCCACGATGGGCCGGGCGTCGGCGATGGGCATGTCGGTCTGGCCCAGGTGAACCCCGTCAGCGCCCGCCGCCAGGGCCACGTCGATCCGGTCGTTGATGATCAGGGGCACCCCGGTGGACCGGAGCACGGCGGCGACGGCTCGCGCCTCAGCCAGAAACGCCCGGGTGGACAGCGCCTTTTCCCGAAGCTGCACACAGGTCACCCCGCCCCGGACCGCGGCGGCCACCACCAACGGGGTGGGGCGTTCTCGGGAGAGGTCCCGGTCGGTAACCAGGTAGAGGGTGTAATCGACCGCTTGCCGGGGGGTCATGCCGTCGTCTCCGTGATCCGGGCATCGGCACTCAGGGCCGCCGGGGTCAGGGTATAGAGGGCGTCGAGGAGAGCGATCCCGAAGCTCCCCGGCGCGGCCGCGTGGACCGCCGCGATCTCCCCGGCCAGGCCGAAAAAGGCCAACGCCGATGCCGCCGCGCGAGGAACCGGCGTCCCGTCGGCGGCGGCTAAAAAGGCCCCGATCACCGCCGATGCGGTGCAGCCGGTTCCGGTGACCCGTCCCATCAGGGGATGGCCGTTGGCCACCCGGACCGTCCGGTCCCCGTCGGTTACCAGGTCCACCGCTCCGGTGATGGCCAGGGGGACCTTTATTTCCCGGGAGAGGGTCACGGCGGCCTCGGCCGCCTCATCCACCGAGTGGATCGAATCGACCCCACGGGCTCCGGTCCCGGCCCCGCTCAGGGAAAGGACCTCCGAAGCGTTCCCCCGAATCAGGGTCACCGGAACCTCGTCGATGATCCGTCTTGCCGTCTCCGTCCGAAAGGTTGTGGCGCCGGCCCCCACCGGGTCGAGGACCACCGGGCGGCCCAGCTCCCCGGCCCGCCGGCCGGCCAGGATCATCGCCTCAACCCAGGGGCTCGACAGGGTCCCGATGTTGAGGACCACCGCCCCGGCCAGAGCGGCCATCTCCGCCACCTCCTCGGCCGCGTGGGCCATCACCGGCGCCGCGCCCATCGACAACAAAGCGTTGGCCGTGTACCCCATCACCACGTAATTCGTGATGTTGTGGACCAGAGGTCCGGTCTCCCGGACCCGTTCGAGCAGCACTCCGGCTTCCGTGGCAATCTCGTCCATATCGCCTCCGTTTCCCGTAAATCCCATAAAAAAGCCGCTTTCCCGGAAGGAAAGCGGCACCGTCGGCAATGGGCTTGTCCGTCGGAACGTGTTTCCCTCCGCTGGTATAATCCAGATCAGGTTCAACGGGTATCCTCTCAGGCCGCCCCCACTCGGGCGCGGCCACCCCGCACGTTCATCAGATATCTTATGGATGCCGGGCGGGACTGTCAACCACGCCGACGGCGCGCCGCCCGGTCCCGATGCCTATTCCCCCACCCGCACCACCGTCCGGCCCCGGACCCGGGCGTCCAAAATATCGTCGATCCGGGGGCTCAAGTCCGGAAGGGTCAGCTCAGAGGTGATCCGGTCCAGGGCGGTTACCCGCCAGGGACCGGCCATCTTTTCCCAGAGCGTCAGGCGGGTCTTCCGAGGGCAGTTCTGGGAGTCGATCCCCAAAAGGCTCACCCCCCGGAGAATAAACGGATAGACCGTCAGGGGCAGGTCGCCCGAAGCCACGTTGCCGCAGCAGGTGATCGACCCGTGGAGCCGGGTTGATTTGACCGCCGTAGCCAGAATCTCCCCGCCCACCGTGTCCACCACCCCGGCCCAGCGGGCCTTGAGGATCGGGCGCTTGGGGTCGCCTTCGATCTCCTCCCGGCCCACCACCCGGCTCGCCCCCAGGTCGGTGAGGTAATCGACGGCATCAGCCTTCCCGCTTGCCGCCGTCACGGTGTAGCCGGACCGGGCGAGAAAGGCCACCGCCAGGCTTCCGACTCCGCCCGAGGCCCCGGTAACCAGAATCTCTCCGCCCTCCTCGGCGATCCCCCGGCTTTCCAGGTGAAAGACCGATAGCGCGGCCGTCAGGCCGGCGGTCCCGTAGGCCATGCTCTCCCGGCTGCTCAAGCCCTCGGGAATCGGGATCACCCACTCGGCCGGAACCCGAATGTAACCGCCAAACCCGCCGGCGGTGTTCATCCCCAGATCATAGCCGGTAACCAGAACCCGGTCGCCGGGGGAGAAATCCGCGTGAGTGCTCTCGGCCACCGTCCCGGCGGCGTCGATCCCGGGGGTGTGGGGATATTTCCGGGTCACCCCCCGGTTCCCGACGGCCGACAGGGCGTCCTTGTAGTTGAGCGATGAGTATTTCACCCGGATAAGGACCTCGCCCTCGGGGAGGTCTCCCACCGACCGGGTTTCGATGCCCCGCTGAAAACGGCCGTCTTCCGTCTCCCGGACCACCATGGCCTCGAAGGTCGTCTCCGTCATAACCGGCTCCTTTCCTTACTCGCCCCGGTTCTGAAGCATTCCGGCGGCGGCGTCGAATTTTTCGTTTAAGGCGATGGTGATCTCGGCCACCTCCCGGAGCATCCCGGCCACCTCGGTCATGCCCTTGGCTTCGGCCCGGTCCGCCCACTGGGTATAGGTCTTGGCGTGATCGGCGTTGTGGTCCTGCCAATGATCGAGGAGGGTTAAAAGCTTCTGGTCGAGCGGCATGCTTCCCGGCGTGTCGCCTTCATGATGATGGCCGTGCGGGTCGGTGTCGTGATGATGATGGTGATGGGACATGGGGGTCTCTCTCCTTGTCATTGCCATGATTTCATCGGTGGTCATTGATGTGCGCGCCGTCCCTTTGATGAG
>CAZWGY010000452.1:0-4032 GCA_964633575.1 uncultured Desulfobacteraceae bacterium | reverse complement strand
TTCATCGGGCTGACCAGGTGGTGTTTCAGTCCCAGGGCCGACGGCGACAGCCCGAAGGCGAGACATAAGAGTTGAGTGAAGTAGAGGACCGGGAGCCGGGCATCCCCCTGACGCATGTCGAGGTTGGCCTGGCAGAGCTGACAGGCCACCACCAGGGCGTCAGCCCCCTGATAAACCGCTTCCCGGACGATCCGGTCGCAGAGGGCTCTCACCGTCTCGGTCTTGCTCACCGCCAGGCCGGCGCCACAGCACTCGGTTTTAAAATCCCAGTCGATCACCGTTGCTCCCAGGTCGGTGAGGATCGTGTCCATGGCGGTGGGGGTTTCGGGGTCGTCCACCCCGGTGACCGCCGGGGGCTTGACCAGATAGCAGCCGTAATAGGGGGCGACCGTCAACCCGGTCAGGGGACGCCGAACCCGCTCCCGGATGGCCTCAGCCCCCACCCGGTCCCGGAGATACCCCAGGAGGCTGTGGATTGTCGTGGTCCCGGCCACCGGGGATTCCACCGCCGACTCGACCCGGGCCTTGAGGTCCGGATCAGCCGCCAGCTCCGCCTGGGCGCTTCGAAGCCGTCGAAAACAAAAGGGACAGGGAACCACGACGTCCGCCGCATCCTGAGTTTCGGACAAGGCCAGGTTGTGGGCCGCCAGGGCCGTGGAAAGCCCCTTGTTCATCTTCAACGCCGGCGACGAGCCGCAGCAGGACCAGTCCGGGACATCCGCAAGGACGATTCCCAGAGCGTCGCAGACGGCACGGGTCGAGTGGTCGTAGGGCTTCGCGGTCCCTTCGAGGGAACAGCCGGGGTAGTAGCTTGCCTTCATGATTGGGAGGGCTCCTGTTCCGTCATCCGAGCAAATATCCGGGCCACCCGGGGATTCGACTCGCCGCCGGGGAACATCTCCCGGGGCGAGACGGCGCCTTTCAGGAGTAGCTTCGTCCCCGGCACCATATCTTTAAAGGGCTGGAGGCTCCGGAGGTTGTACTCCATGACCGTCGCCAGCTCCCGAACCCGGCCGGTCCGCCGAACCGACTTGAGAAAAAGGTCCTCGAACCGGTGGATGGCCGGTTCGGACGGCTTTACGCCTTCGGCCTCGGCGATCTCGCAGAGGGCCGTGGCCACCTCGTACATGTTGATCTCGACCGGGCAGCGGCCGGCGCAGGTGCCGCAGGCGACGCAATACCACCAGGTGGGATCGGCCAGGGCCTCGGCCTTCATCCCGGCCAGAATCCGGGCGATGAGCCGGCGCGGCCCGCCCACCGTCTCTGACGCAATCGGACAGCTTCCGGTGCACTTTCCGCATTGGAGGCAGTCGAGCAGCTCCTGGCCGCTCATCTCCATCACCCGTTCCAGAAACCGCCGTTCGTCCGGCTGTCCCGTAAGCCTCAGCATGGCTCCTCCCGTTCTGCTTCCGCGAAAGACCGGGCCACGGTCACCGCTGTCCGGGTCCGCATTTCCCGGACCACATCCCGAGGCGGGCCGAACCCGAGCGCTCCAGTGGGGCACTTCAGGGCGCAGGCCGGCCAGAGCCCGGCATCCACCCGCTCCCGACAGCCATCGCACTTGGCGATCTTCCCGGTGGCCGGGTTGAGCTCCGGCACCCCAAAAGGACAGGCCACGGCGCAGGTCTGGCAGCCGATACAAAGGTCGAAATCCGAAAAGACGATCCCGTCATCGCGTTTTTGCATGGCCCCGGTGGGGCAGGCCAGGACGCAGGCCGGGCGGTCGCAGTGAAAGCAGGTGACGGCGGCAAACCGCATGGCAAGCCGCCCTTCCCGCTCAAACGGCCCCAGTTGAAGGACCTTGAACGGGCGGGGCCCGACCGGCAGGTCATGCTCCATCTTGCAGGCCACCGAACAGGAGAAACACCCGATGCAGCGGTCCTCGTCCACCCGGAGGGCGTGTTGCTTCAGCTTCCCAGACATGAGATCGCCTCCTCACGACTCTGACCCGCCCGATGGACCAGTACCCGGTCCACCCCCAGACGCTCCGCCGCCCAGACGGTCCTCGGGGGAACCATCCGGCTGATCCAGGCCCGGCCGGTCAAGACCACGCCGGGACCCACCACCCGGACCTCGGCACCTTCGTCAATGCAAAGGGCGGCGGCCGTGTCCGGATGGATCTGGACCCAATCCGTCGGGGTCAGCTCCTCGATCCACGGCCACCGGTGTCCCGCGTCCCCGGATCGGGGGGCGACCCGGGTGGCCTGGAAAACCAGTGGATAGTCAGGGGACTCAGGAGGTGGCGTCAGGGTTTCGGGGGCCGGTTGAGGGTCGATCCGGTAGGGGCGGTTCGCGAACCGCCCGTACTCCGGCGGCGTCGGCCGGATATCCGCGTCCGGGTCCGGGTCCGACGGCCAGCGGGTAATGCTCCCCGGCTCGGCCGACCGGAGGGCTTCGACGCGAATTCCGGCGGTCTCGGGGGTCCGGCCCAGCAGCCAGTCATAAAAAGCTGAGACGTCCGCCGCGCCGGTCTCCAGCCGCCAGGGAAAGTGGTCGTCCCACCCGAGCCGGGCGGCCAACCGGGTCCAGAAATCGAGGCCGGTCCCGCAGGCTCCGGCCGGCGGAACGATCCGGGGTCCCCACTGGACCGCCCGGTCGTTGCTGAAGACGATCCCGTCCCGCTCAGGCCAGAGGGTTGCCGGGAACACCAGGTGCGACAGGTCCCGGGTCCGGTTGGGAAACGCCCCGAAATGAACGGTGAGGTCCAGCTTCCGGGCCAGGTCTCCAAAGGGCCGAAAAAAATCGTTGAAGCAATTCCCCGAGCCGATAATCGCTCGGATTTCGCCCGCCGCCGGAGACGCCGGCCCCCGGACCTGGTAGGGATAAACCGTGTCGGCCGAAGGAACCGGGCCGGCCGTCTCCTCGCCGATGTCCCCGGTCGGATCGAGCCGGGGCCGCCCCGCTTCCAGAGGATACCAGCCGCCCCCCGGCCGGCCGACCCATCCCATGGCCGAGGCCAGGGTCAGCCAGGACCGATGATAGGGCAGGTAGGCCAGCCGCTTGCCGGTGACCACCGTGACCGGTCCCTCCCGCCAAAGCCGCCGGCCCAGAGCGATTACCTGGTCGGCGGACAGACCGGTCAAGGCCTCGGCATCGTCCAGGGAAAGTCGGCCGTAAGTCTCCCCCCAGCTCTCCGGGTCGTTGAGAGTCGCCGCCACCGCCGCGGAATCCTGGAGGGATTCGTCCAGGATCACCTTGATGAGCAGTAATCCAAGGATATTCCCCGAGCCGGGCGTGATCATCAACGGCAGGTCGGCCTTGGCCAGGGTAGGCGTGAACCGGGTATCGGCGGCCACCAACCCGGCTCCCCGGCGTTGAGCATCCAGAGCCCATCCGAAGGCCACCGGATGAGTGGCCGCCACGTCCGCTTCCACCATGAGGAGGGTTTCAGCGTTTACCCAATCGGTACAGGGCCGGGCCGGACTGGTCATGACCCCGCCGACGGACACGGCCGGCGGGAGATCCAGGGGATGGTAAACATGGGGCGTCCCCCAGAGCCGGGCGAACCGGACCGCTCCCAGGTGGAAATCAAGGCCGGCTTCGGGATCGCACCCGATATAAAGAGACTCCGGCCCGGCGGTCTCCCGAACCTTCCGAAGCCGGTCGGCCAGGTCGTCAAAGGCCGCGTCAAGGTTGTCCACGGCCTCGAAGGGGCCGGCCAGGCGACGACGGCTCGCCGGAAACGCGATCCGCTCCGGGCCCCGAAGCCCCTGGACAAAAGCCGTCCCCCGGGCACACAGCCGGCCCCGGGAGACCGGATGAGCCTCGTCGCCCTGGACATCCACGATGACGTCATCTTTTACCGAGGCAATCAGCCCGCACCCGACGGTGCATTCCCGGCATAAGGTCCGGACCTGGCGGTCATGAGGCTTTCGGGTCCCCGCAACCCGTTTGAGGGCTGAGGGCTCAGGACTCAGGACTGAGTGAAATGGATTGAATTGAAGCATTGCTACCGTTTCCCGCGGTTTGAATCATCCAGCGGCCGCCCCGATAGAGACCTCCGAGGCTTCCAAAGAGACCTCCGAGGTTTCC
>CAZWGY010000451.1:0-4047 GCA_964633575.1 uncultured Desulfobacteraceae bacterium | reverse complement strand
CCTGAAACTCCCCATCAAAGCGATCCCTTTGAATCATTTTGACTTTTCGCTTTGCTTCCTGATAACCTGTTTTACTTTAGATAAGGCGGCAATCGTGCCGGCATTTTGGGCGGCGACAAGACGATTTTCGCACCCCAACGACGAGAGACGCGACAATGGCGGACGGGCCGACAAACGAGGCACTCCGGCAACGGGTGGCCGAGCTGGAGAATGAGGTGGCCGCGCTGCGGGC
Organism: uncultured Desulfobacteraceae bacterium; assembly: GCA_964633575.1. Classification (GTDB taxonomy): domain Bacteria; phylum Desulfobacterota; class Desulfobacteria; order Desulfobacterales; family JAABSP01; genus CAYNGG01. The sequence continues at coordinate 3,815 of CAZWGY010000451.1, read as the reverse complement.
CGAAAACGAGGCTCTTCTGGACCGGGAGCTGCTCTTGCGGACCCTGATCAACGCCACGCCGGACCTGGTCTGCTTCAAGGACGGATCGGGGCGGTGGATCGAGGCCAACGAGGCGGATCTGGCGCTTTTCCATCTCGACGGCATCGACTATCGGGGCCGGACCGACCGGGAGCTGGCGGAAATGACCCTCCCGATTTTCCGGGAGGCTCTCAACGCCTGCGAGGCCAGTGACGAAGCCGCCTGGGCCGAGGGGACTCGCCGCCGCGGCGAGGAGCGGATTCCCACGATGGACGGTGAGGAACGGATTTTCGACGTCGTCAAAGTCCCGATTTTTACCACCATGGGCGAGCGATGGGGGCTGGTGGTGCTCGGCCGGGACATCACCGAGCGGAAAGCCTACGATGCGGCCATGCAGGTTCACCAGGACCAACTGGCCAGCGACGTGGCGTCCCGGACCGCCGAGCTGGCCGCCGCCAACCGAAAGCTCCAGAAGGAGGCCCGCGAACGGATCGAGACGGCCCGGTGGCTGAAGGATTCCGAGAAGCGGTATCGCTCCCTGTTCAACAGCCTGGTTGACGCGGTCATCCTCTGTGATCGGACCGGACGGATTCTCGAGGTCAACGACGCCGCCCGAGAACGGCTCGGCTACCCCCGGCACGAGCTGATCGGCATGGCTTCGGAGCAATTGTTTTCCGCCCAGTGGGCTAAGACCGTTCCCGACCGTATCCGCCAGGTCCTGGAGTCGGGCAAGGCCACCTTTGAATCAGCCCATCAGTCCCGGAGCGGCCGGGTCATTCCCGTGGAGATTTGCGCGGCCCGGGTGGATTTAAACGACCGGACCGCCATCCTGACGGTGGCCCGGGACATCACCGAGCGAAAGCAGGCCGAGCTGGTGGTCCGGGAGAGCCGGGACCGGCTGGATATGGCCGTCCAGGCCATGGGCCTCGGCTTCTGGGAGTGGGACCTCATTCGCAACTCGGTTTACTGGGACGAAGGCAGCTACCGGCTCTTCGGCGTACCCCCCAACGCTTTCGACGGGACCTACCGGTCCTTCCGCCGGATGATCCACCCCGACGATCTTGTCCTGTTCGAGGAAAAAATCGCCATTGCCCTCGATCACGGCCATGAATACGACATCGAGATCCGGATCATCCGGGATGACGGTGAGATTCGCCACATCATCGACCGGGCCCGGATTCACCGGGACTCCGGGGGACGGCCGATCCGGATGGTCGGGATCAGCCTGGACATCACCGGTCTCCGGCGGACCGAGGCGGCGCTCCGGGACAGCGAGCGGCGGTACTACACCCTTTTCGAAATGTCCCCCATCTCCCTGTGGGAAGAAGACCTGAGCGGAGTCCGGAAGTGGATCAAGCAACTTCAGGCCGGAGGCGTCACCGATCTCCGCCGATATTTCACCGACCATCCCGGGGAGCTGGCGGCCTGCGCCCAAAAGGTGCGGGTGGTGGACGTCAACCGCCAGACCCTGAAAATGTTCGATGCCCCCGACAAAAAAGCCCTTCTGTCCGATCTGAGCCAGGTGACGACCCCGGAAACCCTGTTGGCGATTCAGGAAGAGATAGCCAGGCTGGCGGAAGGAAGCCGGAACATGACCCTCGATACGGTCAACCGGACCCTGACCGGCCGGAAGATGCACATCAGCCTCTCGGCGGCTCTGGCGCCAGGAAGCGAGAAGACCTGGGACCGCCTGATCGTCTCCATCATCGACATCACCGCCCGACGGCGGGCCGAAGCCGCGTTGAATGAGCGGGAACGGATTCTCCGGACGATCCTCAACTCCAACCCCGAGGCCCAGTTCTTCACCGATACCAACGGGACGATCATCGAGGCCAATCTTGCCCTGGCCCGGCGCTTAAACATCCCCCAGGATTCCCTGGTCGGGGAAAATGTCTATGGCCTGCTCCCGCCGGACCTCGCAAAAAGCCGGCGCGAAAAGCTCGAAACGGTGGTTCGCACCCGGCGTCCCATCCGGTTTGTGGACAAGCGGGCCGGCCGGTATATCGACAACTATATCCACCCCATCACCGACGATCATGACCGGGTTACCGGACTGGCCGTCCTGGCCGTGGACATCACCGATCGGAAACAGACGGAGGCGGAGCTGATCCGGGCCAAGGAGGCAGCCGAAGCGGCCAGCCGGGCCAAGTCCCGCTTCCTGGCGGCCATGAGCCATGAGATCCGGACTCCCATGAACGCCATCCTCGGGATGACCAACCTGGCGCTTCAGGGGGACCTTTCCCCGGAGCAGCGGGAAAACATCACCGCCGCCCGGAACGCGGCCAACCATCTCCTGGCGCTCATCAACGACGTCCTGGACCTGACCCGGATCGAGTCGGGCCGGGTCGCCCTGGAATCGGTCGATTTCGACGTCCACGAGCTGGTCCGGCAGATCATTGCCACTTTCGAGGCTCAGATCGTCGACCGGCCGGTTGACCTCTCCCTGTCAGTCGCTGCGGATGCCGAACGATATGTCCGAGGGGATCCCAACCGGCTCCGGCAGATACTGATCAACCTCATCGGCAATGCCATCAAGTTCACTGAGCAGGGCGAAATCCGAACGACCCTCCAGCCCGGTATTCCGCCGACCGCCGGGGACCGGACCGACTCCCCCATCGAGCTCCGGTTTTCAGTGTCCGACACCGGGATCGGAATCCCGTCGGATCGTCTGGAAAGCATCTTCGATCGTTTCGAGCAGGGGGACCGGGCCACCTCGCGGAAGTATGGCGGCACCGGGCTGGGCCTGACCATCTCAAGGGAGCTCGCCGAGATGATGGGCGGCCGGATGACCGTTGAGAGCACGCCGGGTATGGGGTCCACCTTCACCTTCACCGCCCGGTTCGCTCCGGGCGACGCCAACCGGCTCACCCACCGAAGCCGGCGGACCGAAGCGCCGGGCCTTCGGACGGAGCGGTCCCTCCGCATCCTCCTGGCCGAGGACAACGAGATGAACGCCCTGCTGGCCCGAAAGCTCCTCTCCCGCCTGGGCCACGAGATCACGGTGGTGGAAAACGGGGCCGAAGCCCTGACGGCGCTCCGGTCGGACTGCTTCGACCTCGTCCTCATGGATGTGGAAATGCCGGAAATGAACGGGTTCGACGCCACCATCCGGATCCGCCGGGGGGAGGCCGGCGAGGAAAACCGCTTCATCCCGGTGATCGCCATGACCGCTCACGCCCTGACCGAGTTCCGGGACCAGGCCGAATCGGTGGGCATGAACGATTTCGTCACCAAGCCATTCGACTTCACCGAACTCAACACCACCATCGACCGGATCAGCCGGGAGAATGACGGATACTGCCTCCTGCCCGACGCGGTCGGGGTCCTGAACCGGCCTGGGGCCTTAAACCGGGTCGGCGGCGACGAAACCCTGCTCAACCGGCTCTGCGACGCTTTCCGCACCGGCGCTCCGCAACACCTCCAGGAGTTGCGCAAGGCCCTGGCCGAAGGACGGATCGAGCCGATCATCCCATTGGCCCGGAAACTTTCCGGGATGGCCGGCGCCGTCGGCGCCGAACGACTGACCCGAGCCGCCGAAGCCCTCATCGCCGCCGCCGACGGCACTCCGCCGGAGCAGCTCCGCCCACTGGCCGACACCCTGATCGCCGAGACCGAGCGAGCCCTGGCCGCCCTGGCCTGACCCGCCTCATCAAACCTAATCCCCCTTCCTGAAGGGATATGCCGGCCATGACTATCGTTTTGGCCACTCGTTTCACCCGGCTCATCAAACCCCTCCCCCCGGCCCCCTCCCCTAAAGGAGAGGGGGTGACATCAATTGCCTGATCCGGCTGAAATCA
>CAZWGY010000450.1:0-4050 GCA_964633575.1 uncultured Desulfobacteraceae bacterium | reverse complement strand
TAAAACTATAACCCATAACCTAAATAATCTGTGTGAGCGCGTTCACTTCGATCCCGATGGCGATCCCGATCCCGATTTCGATTTCGATTTCGATTTCGATAGCGATCACCCATAACCCATAACCTATAACCTATAACCCATAACCTATAACCCATAACCTACGGAGCACCCCATGATTGATCCACTCTTTACCCCCATTGAGCTTGGGGGCATTTCCCTGAAAAACCGGCTGACCATGGCCCCGCTGTATCTCGGCTATGCCGGGGCCGGGGGCACGGTCAGCCCCCTTTTGCTGGAGCACTACAAGATGATGGCCGACAGCGGCGTGGGCCTGGTGGTGGTGGAAAACGCCACGGTGGACCATCCGACCGGCAGCGGGTCGGACCGGACCATCCGGGCCGACACCGACTCCAACGCGGACGGGCTGGCCAAACTGGCGGAGACCATCCACGACGGCGGGGCGAGGGCCTGTCTCCAGATCAACCACGCCGGCCGGTTCGCCGGGGCCGCGCCCGAGCCGGTGGCTCCTTCGGCGGTGGAGACCTTCGGCCGGACCCCCCATGCCCTGACCGAGTCGGAGATCGACGCCATCATGGACCGGTTCGCCGACGCGGCCCGGCGGGTCAAAGCGGCCGGGTTCGATATGGTCGAGCTCCACGGCGGAACCGGTTACCTCCTGGCCCAGTTCGTCTCCCCCCGGACCAACCGCCGGACGGACCGTTTCGGGGGCGCCCTGGAAAACCGGGCTCGGGTTCCCCTCGAGGTCCTCTCCCGGATCCGCTCGGCGGTGGGGGACTTCCCGGTCGGATATCGGTTTCTGGCCGATGAATGGCTGCCGGACGGGCTGACCCTCGACGAGTCAGTCCCATTTGCCCGGATGCTCGCCGACGCCGGGGTCACCTACCTGTCGGTCATGGGCGGCACCTACGAATCTTTTTTTCTGCCGGAGATCGTGACCCGGTCGAAAACGCCGGGGTACATGACCGACCTGGCGGCGGCGGTCCGGGCGGCGGTGGATGTCCCGGTGATCGCGGCGGGCCGGATCGACACCGGAGACCTGGCGGCTTATGTCATCAAGAGCGGCAAGGCCGACCTGATCGGGCTGGCCCGGCCCCTCTGGACCGACCCCGAGTGGCCCATGAAGGTTCGGGAGGGGCGCGAGGCGGAGATCATCCACTGCGACCCGGAGTGTGATACCTGTATGCAGATGGTGATCAAGGGCCGGCCGGCCTTCTGTGTCCGCTGGCCTCACGAAAAAATGCGCCGGCTCAAGGAGATCTTCGAATGAGCGCCGCCGAGGAGCGCCCGGCGACGGAATCGGCGGCCGACCATCCCTACCTCTTCTATCAGACCGGCCAGCAGCTCCCCCTGGTCCGCGAGGCCCGGGGAATCTACATGTACGACGCCGACGGGCGGGAGTACATCGACGGCTGCTCCGGGGCCATGATCAGCAACATCGGCCACGCTCACCCCCGTGTGGCGGCGGCCATTGCCCGGCAGGCGGAAAAGCTCTTCTTCGCCTACCGGACCCAGTTTGAAAACCAGCCGGCCCTGGACCTGGCCCGTCGGCTGGTGGAGCGGTCCGCGCCTCATCTCGACCGGGTCTTTTACGTCTCGGGGGGCTCCGAGGCCGTGGAGTCGGCCATGAAGATCTGCCGGCAGTACTTCCATGCGACGGGCCAGGGGGGACGCCACGTCTTCATCAGCCGGACCCCCGCCTATCACGGATCGACCCTCGGCGCCCTGGCGCTCACGTCGTATGCGCCCCTGGAGATCCCCTTCCGTCCCCTGATCCGGACCTATCCCAAGATCCCGGCCCCGTACTGCTACCGCTGCGCCTACGGGAAGACTTACCCGGACTGCGGCCTGGCCTGCGCCTGGGAGCTCGAACGGACCATCCAGGCCCAGGGGCCGGAGAACGTGGCCGCCTTCGTGGCCGAGCCCATCGGCGGAGCGAGCACCGGGGCGGTGGTTCCGCCCGAGGACTACTTCGACGTGATCGGAAAGATTTGCAAGCGATACGGGGTCTTTATCATCCTCGACGAGGTGATGACCGCCTTCGGCCGGACCGGCCCCCTGTTCGCCTACGAACATTGGGATATTCCGGCCGACGTGGTGGCGCTCTCCAAGGGGATGGGCTCGGGATACTTTCCATTAGGGGCCATCGTGACTCGGGCGGAGGTGGCCGACGCGGTGGTGGCCAGGGGGGGGTTTCAGCACGGCCACACCTATGCCGGCAACCCCATGGCCTGCGCGGTGGGTCGGGAGATCATCGATATCATCATCGAGGAGGGGCTTTGCGACAACGCCCGCCGGATGGGCGAGCGCCTCATCGCCGGGCTTCGGGATCTGGCCGAACGGCACGGGATCATCGGCGACGTCCGGGGCCGGGGGCTCCTGCTGGCCATCGAGCTGGTGGCCGACCGGGAAACCCGTGCTCCGTTCCCGCCGTCGGACGGGATGAACAGCCGGCTCACCGCCGCCGCGGCCCGTGAGGGGCTCATCATCTATCCCCGGCGGCCGATCAATGGCCTGTCCGGGGATCATGTCCTCGTGGCGCCGCCCCTGATCGTCACCGCCGATCAGGTGGACGAGATCCTCAACCGTCTGGATCGGGCTCTGGCAGCGGCAGGCGGACCGTAAAGGCCGCTCCGCCGTCCAGGGTGTTGGCGGCGGACAGGCTGCCCCCGTGATCCGCCACGATCCCCCGGCAGACAAAGAGGCCGATCCCCATTCCCTGGGGCTTTTCCCGGGTGAAAAAGGGGCTGAAGAGGTGAGGCAGGTCCGCCTCGGCCAGGCCGGGGCCGGTATCGGCCACGGTGGCCACGGCATCGTCCCCTGAAACCGCCGTGGTCACGGTGACCCTCCCCCCGTCGGGCATGGCGTCGATGGCGTTGGCCATCAAGTTGATGAAAACCTGGGTCAGAGCCTGAGGCGCGCCGTGAATCCGGGGCAGGTCCGGGTCAAGGGCCAGTTGAAGCCGAATGCCTCGTTTTTTGGACATCCCCCCCAGAATGGCCGCCGTCTCGGAGATCGTGTCGTTGAGGTTCACCGGCTGCTTCCGGATTCGGACCGGCAGGTTGAGGGAGTGGAGCCTTCGGACCGTGTCCCGGATCTGAGTAAAAGCCCGCTTGACCAGCCCGATGATTTCGTCGGCCCCGTCGGTCTCCGAGCAGAGATAGCTCAGGTTGTCCAGCAGGGATGTGATCCCCTGGAGCGGCGTGTTGACCTCGTGAGCGACGGTGGCGGCCAGGCGGCCGGTGGTCGCCAGGGTCTCGACCTGGACCAGTTGATCCCGAATCCGCCGGGTTTTCTCGATTTCCTCCCGAAGCCGGTCGTTGGCTTCCATAATCTCGGCGGTCCGTTCCGATACCCGTTGCTCCAAATCGTCCCGGTACCGTTTGAGATCGAGGTGGGTCCGGACCCGGGCCTTGACGATCTCGCCGCCAAAGGGCTTGGTGATGTAGTCCACCGCCCCGACCGCCAGTCCTTCGGCCTCGTCGGCTTCCCCGTCCTTGACGGTAATGAAGATCACCAGGATGTCCCGGGTCCGGGGGTCGGCCTTCAGGCGCCGGCAGACTTCGTAGCCGTCCATCTCCGGCATGAGGATGTCCAGGAGAATCAGGTCGGGCAGCGGCCCGTCCGCCAGGCTCCGGTCGATATGATCCAGGGCTTCCCGGCCGCCCCTGGCGAACCGGACCTCATAGTCATCGCCAAGGATGTCCCCCAGGATCTGGATATGCGTGGGGGTGTCATCGACGATAAGGATCGTCTGCCGCCCGGACGCGGCCCGGGGGCCGCTCAAGACGCCGCCTTCAGGGCTCGAGGAATGGCTGACGCCAGATCGGACAACGCCCGCCGACCGGCGGCGTAGTCGAGCCGTTCCACTGCCTCGCATAATTTTCCGACGGTGTCATCGACTTCCGGATCGGCGCCCCGGAGCGCGTTGGCCAGGTCGTCGGCCACCGCCTCCGCCTGGAGGTTGTTCGTCAGGAGCAGGTCGTCCAGCCGGGCCACGGTTTCCTGGACCGCCTCGAGCGCCGGGAGACC
>CAZWGY010000449.1:0-4058 GCA_964633575.1 uncultured Desulfobacteraceae bacterium | reverse complement strand
CTCGGAGGTCTTTTCCGTTCGCGATGGGCAACCACGGGGGGCCGGGGCTCCGCCCCGGTCTGGTATGTTCAGCCCCTTCGGGGCTGGGTCAGCGCCGAAGGCGCGAATTGATAAAGGCCAGGGCATCGCCCTGGTAACCGGCAAAAAACCAGATAAGCCCTGTAAGGGCGAATTAAAGGTCCGGGCTCATTGTTGCCCCGAATATAAAGACCTCCGAGGGTTGTCGTCTCCGTCTCAGTCGGCCGACGTCCCTTCCCGCTCCCGGACCACCGCTCCGTCACGGCGATTTTGCCTTTTGCTTTAACCCGTCGATATGATATCCAGTAGGGAAGATGCCGGATGATGTCGATGGGTCGTGGTCAGACCCCGGGCCATGTCGAACCGGCGGATGAAAGGAGGCATACAATGAGATGGTATCACCAGGCGCTTTGGGCGGTTGTTTTGGGAGCACTGATCATCCTTCAAACTCCGGCCGCCACGGCCGGCAATCGGGTGGCGCTTTCGGCGGGGCAGACCATTTACGTTCCCGCCTATTCCCACATTTACAGCGGAAACAGGGAGATGCCCTTTCTGCTGACGGTCACCCTGAGCATCCGGAATATCGACCCGAACCATGCGATCACCATCACCACGGTGGACTACTATGAAACCCAGGGGTCCCTTTTGAAATCCTTCCTGGACGGTCCGGTTCCTCTGAAGCCGTTTGGATCGATTCGGTACGTCATCCCCGAAGAAGACAAAAGCGGCGGGTCCGGCGCCAACTTCATCGTCCGATGGCGGGCCGAGGAGCCCGTCAATCCGCCCATCGTCGAGTCGATCATGATCGGCACCCAGAGCCAGCAGGGCGTTTCCTTTAGCTCTCGGGGGGTGATCATTGCCGAGTGAGGCCGACGCCGGCGAGCGAAGGTCATCGAAGGTCATCCGCCCGTTCCGGCCCGTCAGCCGGGATGTTCACGGCGCGGAAAACCATCCCGTCGGCGCCTCAGGTTTCCTCGACCGGCAGGAGCACCGAAAAAACGCTGCCCTTGCCGGGCTCGCTCTCCACGTCGATCATCCCGCCAAGGGCGTCCACCAGCCCTCGAACGATGGGTAGTCCCAGGCCGGTCCCGTTGATGTAGCGGGTGTTGTCGTCCTTGACCCGGTAGAACCGGTCGAAGATCTTGTCGAGGTGCTTTTCGGGGATGCCGAACCCGGTGTCGGCGACCCGGACGCGGATGTTGACCCCCACCTGCTCGGCGGAAACGTCGATCCGGCCGCCTTCGGGGGTGTATTTGATGGCGTTGGTGATCAGGTTGCCGAAGATGCTTTCCAGAGCCAGGGGGTCCACCGTCAGGGTCGGCAGGGGGGCTTCGGGGAGCGTGAGGGTCAGGGTCTGGTCGGCGACCCCGGTCCGATCCCGGAGAAAGTCGGTGACGTTGGAGAGGACCTCGTCCACCTGGACCGGCTTCTGGTCCCGGCATAAGGCGCCTTCTTCGATCCGGGAGAGGTCGAGCATGTCGCCGATCATCGAGATGAGGGCCTGGGTCTTGGCCTTGGCCCGGGTCAGGAGGTGCTGGTCCTGGGGCGGGGCCTTTTCCACCATGTCCCGCATCACGGTGGCGAGCTGTTCGTGGATGGTTGACAGCGGTGAGCGCAGCTCGTGGGAGACCTTGGCGACGAACTCCGATTTCAGGCGGTCGAGGACCTTCATTTCAGTGATATCCACGAAGTTGACCACCGCGCCCAGGCACTCCCGCCGTTCGCCTAAAACCGGCTGGGCCCGGGCCAGGAGAAACCGGCCCGAGGAATGGGCGAGCTCGTGGTCCGGGATGTCGTCGTAGTCGATATGCCGGCCGGCGGAGATTTCCTTGATCAGCTCGCGGAGAGTCGGATCGGAGAGGTAGGTCTCGATGGGCTCGCCCGGCCGGGTTTCCTCGGACAGCTCCAGGAGCTGACGGCAGGCCGGGTTGATCAGGACAACCCGCCCGGCCGCGTTGGTGACCAGGACCCCGTCCGGAAGGGACTCGACAATGGACCGGACCCGGCTCTTTTCGGTGTCTAGATCGGTGAGGGTCCGGCGCCGCTCCCGCTCGGCCCGCTCAGCCTCTTGGGTCAGGCGAATCTTTTCCCATCCGCGGTTGACCACGATCCGGAGCTGTTCGGGCTCGAAGGGTTTGGGGATGAAATCATAAGCCCCCTGTTTCATGGCCTCGATGGCCGTCTCCACGGTGGCATAGCCGGTGATGACGATCACCAGAATCCGTTCGTCCATCTCCCGGATTTTGCTCATTACCGTCATCCCGTCCATTCCGGGCATTTTCAGATCGAGCAGAACGATATCGGCCGGTTCTTGGGCCAGGATATCGAGGGCCGCATCGCCCCGTTCGGCGGTTCGGACGGAAAAGCCGACCCGCTCCAGAATTCGTTTGGCCCCCTCGCGGATATCCCGCTCGTCATCAACTACCAGTACCCCGGTCTGCGCGGCTTCAGTGGTCACGGTTGTCTCCTTCTTCCGCCTCGGTCGTCGGAATGGGCAGCTCGACCAGAAAGGTCGCCCCTTCGCCGGGGAGGCTTTCCGCCTTGATCGTGCCGCCGTGGTTTTCAACGATATTGTAGGCCAGGCTCAAACCGAGCCCGGTGCCCTTGCCTTCCTCTTTGGTGGTGTAAAACGGGGCGAAGATGTCCGGGAGCACATCTTCGGGGATGCCGGGTCCGCTGTCGGCCACCGTAAGGCGGACCCGATCCCCGGCATCGGTTTGCTCCGTCCGGATCGTCAGGGTCCCCCGTCCTTCCATGGCCTGGACCGCGTTGAGGATCAGGTTCATCAGGAGATGATTGAGCTGCTGGATGTCGGCGTTGACGGCCGGCAGGTTTTCGTCCAGGTCCCGCCGGATCTCGATGTTGTGGAACAGGGTCTGGTTTTCCAACAAAAACAAGGTCCGGCTCACCGCCGCGTTTAAGTCATGGCGGCGCATCAGGTTCCGGGTCTGGCGGGTGAATTCCAGAAGCTCCCTGACCGTGTCCCGGCACCGTTCGGCGTCCTGAAGAATCCGTTCGACGTCCTCGCCGGCCCCATCCGGAAGGTCGTATTCCTCCAGCAGGAGTTTGGCGTAAAGTATGATCCCCCCCAGGGGGTTGTTGAGCTGGTGGGCGACCCCGGCGGCCAGCTTGCCCAGCGAGGACATCTTTTCGGCCTGGATGAGCTGGCCCTGGGTCTTTTTGAGGTCGGCTTCCATCCGGAGAGTCTCCCGCATGTCGTGGAAATACCCCACGGTGGCCACCTCCTTGCCGTTTTCATAGACAATGGCGGCGTTAATCCGGATGGGAATTCGCTCCCCGTCCCGGTCCACCACTTCGGTGATGTAGCCTTCCACCCGGCCCCGGCCGCCGTGATCCGGACTCCGGAGGTCGGCCATGATCCGCCGGGCCAGGCCATCGGGGTAGATGTCCCGGATGTTGAGCCGGGTGAGGGCCTCTTCCTCGGAGTAGCCGAATAGCTCGGTGGCCGAGGTGTTGAAGATGAGGATGCGCCCGGTTTTGTCCGCGGCAATGACGCAATCGATGGCGCTGCATATAAAATTTCGGAGCATCGCGTTGGAATGCTGAAGTCGCTCCTCGATGCCCTGCCGGGTGGGGATGTCGAAATCAAGGCTGACCGCCGCCGTGATCTCCCCGTCCTCGTAGATGGGGTAGGCGTAGTAGCAGGGCATGGCGCTCAGGTCGAGCTGAGTGCTCGGCTTGGGGACCAGGGCCGGCCGGCCCTGGGCCAGAACGCTTTCGACCGCGCAGGCCTCGCAGGGATTATCCCGGCCGTAAAAGACCTGGTGGCAATGCCGGCCGACAACGTCGTCGCCGATCCCCTCCTCGGGGCGTCCGGCCGCCAGAATCCGGAAATCCGGGGAAACCACCAGCATCCGCCGCCGGAATGCGGCTACCGCCTTCATCAAATAATTGAGCTTATTGTCAGTCTGCATCGTGCCCTCCGTCTGATTCCCGTCCCCGCACACTTATGGCACCGAAGACGATGAAACCCCGCCAACCGGCGTGCCACGAATCTTTAGACCTCCGAGGTTTTGTTT
>CAZWGY010000448.1:0-4065 GCA_964633575.1 uncultured Desulfobacteraceae bacterium | reverse complement strand
CTGGTGATCACGGATTTCCTCATGCCGGAAATGGACGGCAACGAGCTGGCCAGACAACTGATGGAAATCCGGCCTGAGATTCCCGTTATCGTGCTCACCGGCTCCCCGGACTCGGCTGACCGGCGGGAAGCCTATCGGCTGGGAGTCCGGGCTTACCTGGAGAAACCGGTGGCTCGGTCGCTTTTGGCGGGCGTGATCAATGATGTTCTGGCCAACCGCCCTGGCGATGAAATCACCCCGGCCCATGCGCTCGGGGCCGGGTTATGACCCGATCGCCCCGCATGAAGCTTGCCGCGGCCGGGGCTTGATCATCATTTCGGCCACGCGGCGTTCAGACCTAACCCCCCTATTCCCCCTTCCCTGAAGGGAAGGGGGGAATGATCATGCCATGATTTCAGCCGGATCCGCCAACTGATGTCACCCCCTCTCCTTTAGGGGAGGGGGCCGGGGGGAGGGGTTTGATGAGCCGGGTGAAACGAATGGCCCAAACGATGATCATGGCCCGCCGTCGGCACGAATCCACAACCGTATCAAGAATGTTATGGAGATTTGGTCATCTTAAACCCGAAGGCCATTCGGCCCTTCGGCGGGAAAGGAATGGATCAGACAAATGAAATCCGAATCGTTTACGCCGAGCGGGGAGCCGATGCTCTCCGCCGCGGCCCAGGAGCTGTCCTTTCTTCGGGCCATCGAGGCGGCCATGCCTCAGGGAGTCTTCGCCATCGACGCGGATAGTCGGCTCATTTACGTAAACGATGCCTTCCGGCGAGCGGTGGGGTGGTCACGGGATGCGCTGGTGGGACAGACGCCCCCTTATCCCTTCTGGCCTCCGGAACGGGAAGCGGAATGGCAAAACATCATACGCCTGCATCACGAGGGCAAGGTCTCCGCCGGAAGCCACGAGGTCCTGGTCCGTTGCCGGACCGGCGACACCTTCTGGGCTGCATTGTGCGGCAGTCCATTGAATGGCGAAATAGGGGTCCCTGATGGCCTGCTCTTCTCCCTGTTTGACATCACGGTCCGGAAACGGATTGAAGAGGAGCTCAGGTCAACGGAGGCGGAACGCCGGGCCCTCTATCAGCTTCTGGTGAACGCTCAGGACCTGGAGCGCCGACGGATTGCCGCCGAGCTTCACGACAGCATCGGCTCAGGGTTGACCGCTATCAAGGTCGCCCTGGATAAAAAGCTCCAGGAGCCGTCTTATGACCCCGAAACCGGGACATCCATTGAAAAGATCATCGAGATGGTCCGGAACCTCGCCGGAGACAACCGGCGGATCAGTCAAAACCTCCACCCTTCCATCATCGACGACCTGGGGGTTTGCGCGGCCCTCAAGGGCCTCTGCCGGGAAAACGGGGAGCTCTATTCCGACGTGATCATCGAGCTCTCGGTGGACGTGCCGGAAAGCTCGATCCCCCACGACCGGAAGCTGGTCATCTACCGGATTGTCCAGGAAGCCCTCAACAACGCGCTGAAATACAGCGGCGGCCACCGCATCGAAGTGAGGCTCGGCCGGTCATCAGACGGGATGGTCCTGTCCATCTCGGACAACGGCCAGGGGATGGACGCTTCCAACGCCAATACCACCGACCGGTTCGCCGGCGGCGCCGGGCTGAAAAACCTGAGTGAGCGGACCCTCATGTCGGGTGGGCGCTTCGACGTCGAATCGCCGCCGGGCGGGGGAACGACGGTTCGGGCCGTCTGGGCCGCCGAAACCCCGGCAACGGCCACCGGCTTTGCTATCGGAAGACGGGATCTGTTCACCGACGGGGACCTTGAAGCCAGCAATTGATCGGTGGGGGGGCAATTACAGGACGCGGGGTTGTCCTCTCCGACATCATTTCCGATGCCATCATTCAACCGCCTTTAGCGGCGGCCAGATAGAGGGGGATCATCCATAATGGATCACGACAAAAGCGCGCTCTACCGCCAACCGACACCGGAAAGGGACTGGATAATGCCGCCCACCCGCGGCCTGGACCAACGTCCGGTCAACCGCGAGCCCACCCGGAGGACGGGGGAAGCACCGGGACGCTATCTGGAGCCCCTGGCCAAGAAGCTTCTCGAAACCTATCAACTGGATGTCCCCCGATCCTGCTGGGCGGATTCGGCGGAACAGGCCATCCGATTCGCTCGAATCATCGGCTACCCGGTGGTGGCCAAGGTGGTCTCTCCGGCGATCTGGTGCAAGACGCCCCGGGGCGGGGTCGTTACGGAGATCGACGGTGACCGGGCGCTCCGAGCGGCGTTTGATCGGCTCAGCCGGTTCCCCCGGTTTTATGGCGTTCTGGTGGAAGAGTATATCAAGGACGGTCTTTTCCTCAACGTGGCGGTGATTCGGCGCGACGGCGGGGGCGCCCCGGAGGTCTATCTCGAACGGTGCGCCGGACATCCCGAGCCGCCCCAATGCCGGTACTTCCGGTTTAATGAAACGGATACCGACCGCGTCCGCGCCGAGCTCGCGGCGTTAGGGGTCGTGTTAAGGGGGCGGCCGACGGACGGCCAGGTCTTAAATGAAGCGGAATTCAACCGGATGCTTACCGGCATCGTCAGGATCGTTGTGGATTCGGGGATCGGCGTGAAAGCCGTGAACCTCCATCCCGTCGCCTGCACGCCTTCCCGTTGCGTGGTTCTGGACGCCCGGGTAAGCCTCGGGGCGACGGCCAGTTGAGGACTGAGGGCTGTGGGATGCCCGAGACCTCCGAGGTTTCCAAAACATTTGGAAACCTCGGAGGTCTGATGAGGACTGAGTTATTGGGGCAATCTACAATCTGATTCCGGATGCATGAGCAACAAACAAATAATCGCCCGTAGGGGCAGGCCCCCGTGCCTGCCCTTTTCAGTCCTCAGTCCTCGTCACTCAGCACTCATCTCAGTACGGCGGTTCGGCGGGGCCGCTGTAGCCGCACATCCCGACTCGAGGGGAGTTGACGATCGGGATGGGGTCGCCATAATCATCCTGGTGAGGGTGTGTCTTGACGTGCTTGTCACAGAGTGTGCCCTGCATGTCATGTTCCACGATGCATTCCATGCAGAGCCAGGTGGCCGGGCGTTCACACTCCCGGCAAGGGATCTCCGGCAACAGGTTTCGGGCCATCAGGGCGATAGGGTGCTCGGTGGTGGGGACGCCCTTCCGGGCATTGACGCCCCGGATTCGGGTCTCGGACGAGGTGCCGAAATCATATATGTGGATGATATCGCCTGAGGGGCTCATCCCCTTGCCGATCGGAAGGGACATGGGGATCTCCTCGCTTCGGCCCTTGGAATGTTTGAATTCACTCAAGTGGCCGCAGCACTCCAGCCAGATCGCCCGGAGATAAAAATCAAGATCCTCGAAAGTGGCGCCGGCCCGGATTTCCAGGTCGAGCCAGAAGTCGGTGTCCCATAAGTCCTCGACCCGCAAGTGGATGAGGGAATCCGGGGCCCGTCCGGATGCCTCGGCATTCGCGATGGCTTCCTTTCGGGCCGAGCAGGCATCCAGGTGCCGCTTCATGCCGCCCTTGGCATAGATATTACCGCAATACGAACAGGTTCCTCTGGATTGTTTACGAGCCGTCATGGTTTACCTCTATGTGATGGTTCAAATCGACGCGGTGTTCCGACGGTCAGACCTACCTTACCGACATCATTTAGCTTAACAGATTGGGACCGTCCGGCCAACCCATTTATCCCCAATCCGCCCCGCCCAGTGTTCATCCGGGAATCGGAAAATTGGTCAGTCCTCATCAGACCTCCGAGGTTTCCAAATTCTTTTGAAATCTCGGAGGTCTCCATCATCACTCAGTGCTCAGTGCTCTTCGATCCCGATTTCGATCCCGATCCCGATCCCGATTTCGATTTCGATTACCTGCCTCAGCCCTCATCAGACCTCCGAGGTTTCCAGTTTTTTTTGGAAACCTCGGAGGTTTCCCTCATCCCTCAGTCCTCAGTCCTTCATCAGACCTCCGAGGTTTCCAGATTCTTTTGAAACCTCGGAGGTCTCCATCATCACTCAGTCCTCAGTCCTCTAATGGCTCAGGACCACAAACCCGATACCGTAGCAGATGAGGATGGCGACGCTTTCAA
>CAZWGY010000447.1:0-4068 GCA_964633575.1 uncultured Desulfobacteraceae bacterium | reverse complement strand
ACCTCCGAGGTTTCCAATTTTTTTGGAAACCTCGGAGGTCTCACCATGTAGGGGCAAACCCGCCTGTTTGCCCATCTCGGGCGGACACTTATGTCCGCCCCTACTCCTCTTCATCCGACGCCAGCGCCTCGAACCCGCTGACGATATCGAGGAGCTCCTCGGTGATGCTCATCTGCCGGGTCTGATGGAACTGGTCATGGAGACCGGCGAGGCGCTCTTCGATGTTTTTTTCCGCCCCCTGCATGGCCGCCAGCCGGCTGGCGTTTTCGCTGGCCAGGGACTCCGCGAAGGCCCGGTAGAGGGAGACGAAGAGGTATTCCCGGATGAGGGCGGAAAAGAGGGCTTCCGGGTCCATGGTGAAAAGCGGCAGGGACCGGGAAGGCCACTGCCGGGACCGGAGCCGTTCGAGCCAGGCGGCGTCCACCGGGAGAAGCGCCAGAGTCTCGGGGGTAAACCCGGCGGCCCCCGTCTGGCGGTTATAAAAGAGGAAGACATGAGCCGCCCGGTCCCCCCATGCCTCGATCCGCTGGAGCAGCTCCCTGACGGCCGAGGTGATGGCCGACACGGCGCCGGGGACGCCGAGCCCGTCGATCTCAGCGGCCTCGTCCCCGTCCAGGAGCCCCCGGGCCCGTTCACCCACCACCACCAGGGACCGGTCCGCCGGGGGGATATCTAACCGGTCCATGGCCGACCGGGCATGGGAGACGACGGTGTCGTTCAAGGACCCGCACATCCCCTGGTCGGAGCCGAAGATAATGGCGCCGATCCGCCGGGACGGGGCCTCCCGGCCGCTCACCCGGGCACCGCCGCCGCTCCGAAGGACCGCCTGGAGCCCCATCTCCACCGTCCGGCTGTAGTCGGCCAGGGACTCGGCGGCCCGCTCGTACTGACGGATGCTCACCGCCGCCAGCGACTTCATGGTCCGGACCACCGATCCGAGGTCCTCGGTGGAACGGATCTTCCGCTTGAGCCCCTCAAGCGTCCGCATCGGCTCCCGCTTCGCCCTCGTCCGGGGCTAACGCTCCCTCACGGTCATGGCTCTCGCGGTCACGGCTCTCGCGGTCGCGGCTCTCGCGTGTGTCCGGCGATGGCGCCCCGGCCGCCTTCCGGGCCGCGTCGAGCAGCGCCTGGATGTCGTCGTCCGACGGAGACTCCCCGGCGGTGATCCGGTCGCACGGGTCGGTCAGCCGGGTTCGGACGATTTCCCGGAGCCGTTCGGCCGCGTCGTCGATGGACTCCGGCGGGATATCGTCAAAGGCCCCCCGGTTGACGGCCAGCAGGACGGCGATCTGTTCACAGACCGGGAGCGTCCGGTACTGGGGCTGCTTGAGGATCTCCCGGACCCGTCGTCCCCGGTCGAGGGTCTTCCGGGTCTCCGCGTCGAGGCGGGTTCCGAACCGGGCAAAAGATTCGAGCTCGGTGAACTGGGAGTAGGAGAGCCGGAGGTCCCCGGCCACGATCCGGTAGGCCGGCAACTGGGTCTTGCCCCCCACCCGGGAGACCGACCGGCCGACGTCAACGGCGGGGAGAATCCCCTGCTGGAAGAGGTCCGGGGAGAGGTAGATCTGCCCGTCGGTGATGGAGATGAGGTTGGTGGGGATGTAGGCCGAGAGGTTCTGGGCCTCGGTCTCGACGATGGGCAGGGCCGTCAGGGACCCCCCGCCGTTCTCGTCCCGGAGGTGAGTGGACCGCTCCAACAGCCGGGCATGGATGTAGAAGATATCGCCGGGATAGGCCTCCCGGCCCGGCGGGCGGCGGAGCAGAAGCGAAAGCTCCCGGTAGCTCCGGGCGTGCCGGGTCAGGTCGTCGTAGATGATCAGGACATCCCGGCCCCGTTCGGTGAAATACTCCCCCATGGTGGTGGCCGCGTAAGGGGCGATGTACTGAAGTCCCGGCGGGTCGTCCTCGGTGGCCAGGACCACCGTGGTGTAGCGCATGGCGTCGTGCCGGCGGAGGTCTGCGATGAGCTTTGCCACAGCCGAGCTCCGCTTGCCGATCCCGCAGTAGATGCAGATCACGTCCCCGTCCAGTTGGTTCAGGATCGTGTCCAGGGCAATGGCCGTCTTTCCGGTCTGGCGGTCTCCGAGGATCAGCTCCCGCTGGCCCCGCCCCACGGGAATCAGGGCGTCCACCACCTTGATGCCGGTCTGGAGGGGCACGGTGACCGGGGACCGGTCCATGATGGCCGGGGCCGGGCGCTCCACCGGACGCCGCTCATCGGCCGAAAGGGGTCCCCGGCCGTCCAGGGGCGCGGCGGCGGCGTCCACCACCCGCCCCACGAGCCCCTCGCCCACCGGGACGTCGACCACCCGGCCGGTCCGCCGGACCTCGTCGCCGGCGGACAGCCGATCGCTATCGCCGAGGAGGATGACCCCGGTCTCCCGCTTGTCCACGTTAAAGGCGAGCCCCGTGAGGCCGTTGCCCAGGTCGAGGAGCTCCTCGTAGCGGACCCCGGCCAGGCCCCGGACCCGGGCGATCCCGTAGCCGGCCTGGGTCACCGTCCCCACCGACTCGACCGCCAGGGTCGGTTGGTGATCCTTCAGGCCCTGG
This sequence comes from uncultured Desulfobacteraceae bacterium, assembly GCA_964633575.1. Lineage (GTDB taxonomy): Bacteria > Desulfobacterota > Desulfobacteria > Desulfobacterales > JAABSP01 > CAYNGG01. Next base: position 1,518 of record CAZWGY010000447.1, on the reverse strand, counting down.
TGGACGATCGACAAGGCCGTATCGAGGGCTCCGGTCAGCGGGCTTTTTCGGCTATCCGTCATCGGGACCGTCCTCCGGTGCCGCCGAATCCCCCGTTTCGCCCCCGGCCGCTTCATCATTGGTCTCGTCGGCTGACCGGGTTTCCCGCCTCGATTGCTCGTCCAAAGCCCGCCGGGCCTTCTCCTCGAGGTCCGCCAGGTAGTCCGCGACGGTCCAGGCCAGCTTTCGGTCGGGGGTCCGGAGTGAAATTCCCAGGATCAGGTCGGGGTCGGTCTCGAACTCGGGGGAGATGTCCTCGCCGAAATGGGACCCGAGGGCTTCGGTGATCCGCTTCCGCTGAGCGTCATCAACGGGAAACCCGGTCCGGACCCGCAAGCGGCCTTCGGCCACCGCCGATTCGGCCATCCGGCGCCGCTCGTCATTGTCGAGTCCGTCGAGCCGTTCCAGGAATAGGTCCACGGCCTGATTGTGAACGTCGGCCCGGGCCAGGTCCTTGAGGGTCCGCCGGGCCACATCGTAAACCCCCTGGCCGGCCTGATTCCGAAGCTCCCGGAGGAAAGCTTCCTGGTCGGCCTTCAGGGTCTCCCGCCACCGCCGCTTACGGGCATCGGCTTCCTCGCGGGCCGCCTCGATGAGCGCCTCACGCTTTTCCTCGGCCTCTTCGCGGGCCGACTTGAGGATTTCCTCGCGTCTGGATTCCATCTCCCTTCGCCTTTCTTCGTAGGTCCGCCGCTCCCGTTCGGCTTCGGCCTGTTTTTCCTCGGCCGTTTCGAGCCGGGAGCGGATTCGTTCCTCCCGGCGGTCCATGGCGGCGATGATCCGGTCGTAGAGAAAGATCTTGAGGAGGGCCACCAGGATCAGGAAGTTGACAATCTGGGCGACCACGGTAAACCAGTTGATCAGCACGGCATCACCCTCCCGCCTGAGCGATCACGTGGTCCCAGAAGGGGTTGGCGAAGATCAGGATCATCGAGACCACGAAGCAGTAGATGGCCGTGGACTCGATCATGGCCAGCCCCACGAAGAGGGTCCGGGTGATGGTGTTGCCCTCGTCGGGCTGCTGGGCCAGGGCGCTCAGAGCGTTGGCCACCGCCCGGCCCTCGCCGAGGGCCGGGCCGATGGCGCCGATGCCGATGGTCAGACCGGCGGTGATCACAGACGCCATGCCGATGAGACTGATGCTGTCCATAAAACCTCCTTGGACGGGATGACGGCCGCCGTCACGGCGCCGTCATCCCGCCGACGTTTCGTCCGTCGCGGTGTCCTCCCGCTCCCGGCGGGCCCGGGAAGCCGATGCGATGTACACCATCGCCAGCACCGCGAAAATGTATGCCTGAATGAGCCCGGTGAGCAGCCCCAGAACCTGGATAACCACCGGGAAAACGAGCGGGACGATGGCCAGAAGAATGGCCACGATCTTCGACCCGCTCATGATGTTGCCGAAAAGCCGGACCGCCAGGGCCAGGGTCCGGGACAGCTCCCCCATGATGTTGAAGGGGAGCATGAAGACCGTGGGCT
>CAZWGY010000446.1:0-4069 GCA_964633575.1 uncultured Desulfobacteraceae bacterium | reverse complement strand
TATCGGATGATCGGAATCCGAAAACGCCGAGATCAAAGGAGGTAAGACGTGGATCGGATCAGAGCCAGCGACTGCTTCAAATATCAACTGACCATCCCGGCGGACAACTGGCCGATGGCCAGGCTGAAAATTCTTTCGGATATCAAAACCGCATTTAAGGCAAGTAACGGGTATTATGAGCCGTTCCACGACGGAGAGGTTTTACAGATCTATTATCCGCTTGACCGGGGCAAGATTCAAAACGGCGATTGCCAATTAATCGTTGATACGGGGGATCAGAATATGACAATATGCGAACGGTTTGACGTGAGCTCCGGCGAGGTGCCCATGACCATCTTCACGGGGCTGATCGACAAGTGGCGGAAAACCTTTAATGATCCTTCTCTGGAATTGGTGCCGTTGAAAACCGGATAAGTGATACCTTACCCAATATGAACCTGAAAGGAGACGATCCCCATGAGCAAGACCGAAGAGAATTTGCAGGAAGCGTTTGCCGGCGAATCCCAGGCCAACCGGAAGTATCTCGCCTTTGCCAAAAAGGCCGACCGGGAGGGCTATCCCCAGGTGGCGAGGCTCTTCCGGGCCGCCGCCGAGGCCGAGACCGTCCACGCCCATGCCCATCTGCGGGCCATGCGAGGGGTCGGGAGCACCGCCGAGAATCTCAAGGCGGCGGTGGCCGGGGAGACCCATGAGTTCAAGGAGATGTATCCGGACATGATCGACCGGGCCAAAGCCGACGGGGACAAGGCGGCCGAGCGCTCCTTTGACTTCGCCAACCAGGTGGAAAAGGTCCACGCCGATCTCTACCAGAAGGCTCTGGACAACCTCGACAATTTGACCGAAACGGCCTATTCCGTCTGCGCCGTCTGCGGGTACACCTGTGAGGGCGATGCTCCGGACACTTGTCCGGTCTGCGGGGCCAAATCCAACGTCTTTTTTAAAGTGGAATAGCGCAAGCCGCTTATTCCGCGAGGGAGGGGACCATGAAGCGATGGGGCATAATGGCCGTTGTGGCTCTGGCGGGAGTGTGTCTGGCATTTCCGGGTATCGGTTGGGCGGCCGGCGAGGAGAGCGGCTACGAGGGGCTGGACAACTGGGAAGACCCCGCCGTTCAGGATGCCTATTACCGGAGCTGGGAGCAGGGGGAAGCCGACCTGGCCCCCGAGCCCGTGCCGGAGGAGTATGCCGAGCCGGAATACGAAGAGGAGTTGGCCGAGGTTGATGAGGCTCCGGCCGAGCCGGAAGAAGCAGTCGGCGCGGATGTCCCGGAACCGTCCGGTGACGCTACCGAGAGCCCGGCCGAGGATCAATAGGGTCGGATAACCCGAAGACGAGAGACTGATGGACGCAATTCCCCTGATCGACTATCCGGTCGTGAGTTTTGGTGCCTTTGGCGGCGGGCTGATCGTCGCCGTCATTGCCACCCTCCACGTGTACGTCGCCCACTTTGCCGTGGGCGGCGGGTTTTTCCTGGTGCTCACCGAGATGAAGGCCCGTCGGGAACGGGACCCGGAGATTCTCGCTTATGTCCGGGCTCATGCCCGGTTTTTCCTGCTCCTGACGATGGTCTTCGGGGCGATTTCGGGGGTGGGGATCTGGTTTTCCATTTCCGTGACCAACCCGTCGGCCACCGGCGTTCTGATCCAGCGGTTTGTCTTTGCCTGGGCCACGGAGTGGACCTTTTTCGTGGCCGAGATCGCCACCCTCTTCATCTATTACGCCACCTTCGACCGGCTTTCCGAGCGGGACCATCTCCGGGTGGGCTGGCTCTACGTGGCCTTTTCCTGGCTGTCGCTTTTCGCGGTCAACGGGATGGTGGCGTTCATGCTCACCCCCGGGGAATGGCTGGAGACGGAGCGGTTCTGGGATGGCATCTTCAATCCCTCCTTCTGGCCTTCCCTCTGGTTCCGGACCTTCATGGCGTTGATGCTCGCCGGGCTCTTCGGGTTCGTTACCGCGGCCTTTTCCCGGAAGGCGGACCATCGGGCCCGGCTGATGCGGCATTGCGCCTGGTGGCTCGTCCTCCCGCTCCCGCTGGTTCTGATGGCCGGCTGGTGGTACACTCTCGGGCTCCCTTATCCTCAGCGGGCGGCGGTCCTGAGCATGTCGCCGGAGACCCTCCTGATGATCCGGGCCTTTTTGTGGATCACCCCGGCTCTGATGATCGCCGGGCTGGTGATGGCCCTCCGGGCTCCGCTGGTCCTGAAGCGGGGCGTGGCGGTCCTCCTGCTGGTCCTCGGCCTGGCCCATATCGGGGCCTTTGAGTGGGCTCGGGAGGCCGGCCGCCGGCCGTTCATCCTCTTTGGCTACGAATACTCCAACGGGGTCCGGGCCGCCGACTTCGAGACGGTCCGGGAGCAGGGGGTGCTCCGGTCGGCCCGGTGGACTCAACACAAGGAGATCACCGACGCCAATCAGGCCGCCGCCGGCCGGGACCTCTTCGGTTACCTCTGCCTGCCCTGCCATTCGGTGGGCGGGGTGCTGAGCGACATTCGTCCCCTGACGTCGAATTACACGGCCTTCGGGATGGCCGCGGCCATCGACGGGATGGGCGAGATGAGCCCCTACATGCCGCCTTTTCCGGGGACCGCCGCCGAGCGGGATGCTCTGGCGGCCTACATCGCTTACGAGATCAACGGCCGCCGTCCCGAGACCCTCCCCGAGGCTCCGGATGCGACCGAGCCGGTGGCCGTGCCCCCCTTCCGGCCGGAGACCGATGAGTATATCCTCTTGGCCTGGTCCGACCTCGGGATGCACACCTTCACGGACGCCGATGCCCGGTTGAGCATCCGGACGCCGGGAGCCGACCTCCACGCTCTGTTGATTCGCCGGGGGGAGTACCCGGAGATCGTCATGGACGGCGTGACCCTCACCTACGCGGTTGAGGCCGGGTTCGACCAGCCCGAGGCGGCGGTGGATTTCTGGAAACACGCCGGGGCACTCACCGGCAAGAACCCGTCCCCGGGCGTCGGTCCCGACGGGTGGGCCACCGCCGGAGAGATGGCCTTCGAGGTTGACCGGCTGGCCTGGTCGGCTCTGGGGGTCCCGGTGGTGCCCTATCCGGCCGACGGCGGGTTTAAGCCCTACCCGCTGGTGACGGTGGAAGCCCATGACGGCGAGACCGGGGAAACGTTGGCCGTCACCCGGACATCCCTGCCGGTATCCACCGAGATGGGCTGCCGGGAGTGCCATGGGGGCGACTGGCGGGTTGCCGATGCCGCCGGGATCAGCTCCCGGACGGCCGACGGCATCCTGACCGCTCACGACCGGCGGAGCGGGACCGACCTGAATGGGTCCGGTCCCCGCAACTGCCGGGAGTGCCATGACGGGGACGGGGAGCAGCTCAACCTTTCCGCCGCGGTCCACGGCTTCCACTCGCCTTATCTCGATGGCCGGGGATCGGCCGCCTGCGGGGCCTGTCATCCCCTTTCACCGGACACCTTCACGGCCGGGCTCCGGGGCATCCACCGGAAGATCGGACTGGGGTGTACCAACTGCCACGGGACTCTGAGCGACCATGCCCAGAGCCTCCTGCTGGCCGAGCGGGAGACGGGCAAGCGGGCCGCCGGCCGGCTTCTGGGTCACCTTCCGGAGACCGCGTCGCCGCCCGAACAGGTGGCTCGCCGGCGGCCCTGGGTCAACCAGCCGGACTGCCTCCACTGCCACGTCGATTTCGGGATGCCGGAGACCGACATGGTGCCGCTCCATGAGCGGACCGCGTCGGCGGCCGGGCTTTACCGGAACCGGTCCGATGATGTGGGGATCGCCTGTGCCGCCTGTCACGGGAGCCCTCACGCGATCCACCCGGCCGAAAACCGGTACGGCAGCGGGAGCATCGGGCCGATCCAGTATCAGAAGAATCCCTTTCCCATCGCCGCCAACCGGAATTGCCGGGTCTGTCACACGGTGGACATGGAAACCCCCGTCCACCATCCCAACTCCCTGGCCGACTTCCGGAACGACTGGTAGGCAACCGCTAGGGGGCAAAGGGCCTTGGTCATCATTTCGGCCACGCGGCGTTTAGACCTAACCCCCCTAGCCCCCCTTCCCTAAAGGGAAGGGGGGAATG
>CAZWGY010000445.1:0-4085 GCA_964633575.1 uncultured Desulfobacteraceae bacterium | reverse complement strand
GATGATCACAGTGGCCGCCGCATCCTTTCGCAGGTATTGGCGGGCCATCGCGTGGACTTCGGCGGAGGTTATGGCGGCGTAGTCCGACAGAATCGTCCGGCTCCACTCGATCTGCTCCGGGTGTTCGGCCGATCCGGACAGGACCGTTTTCAGCCAGTACCCGTTGTCCTGGCGCATGTCCCGGATGCTGGTCAGGGTGGGGTCCACGGCCCGTTGGAGCTCGTCGGCCGGAACGGGGTCCGCCGCCAGGTCCGAGGCGATGGCCTGGATTTCCCCGATCACCGTTTCCGTGGCATCCGGATCTACATGGACGGCGGCCTGGAAAACCCCGTAGTCCGGATAGGCACGGCTGGGAGCGTTATATGCTACCGGTGAATAGGCCGCTCCCAGCTTTTCCCGGACCGTCTCCCGGAGCCGGTCTGAAAAGAGGTTGCCCAGCACCGATAACCGTCGGGTCTGGTGAATATCCCACTGGTCGTCGGTAGGGTAGGCCACCACCACCAATCCCTTGGGAATCCGGGTATCGATTTCGGCCGTCATGGATTCCCCGGACGGGACCTCCGGCCGGCCCGGGCGGGGTTTGTCTTCCACCTCCGGGCGTCGCGTGAGAGACCCCAGGTATCGGTCGGCCAACTCGATTGCCGTTTTCGGGTCGAAATCCCCCACCACTGAAAGTTCCAGAGGGGCCTGATCCAGGGCCGGCCCCACCCAGTCGCGGACGTCGGCCAGGGTCAACCGGGTCAGTTCCGGAAGGGGGGGCAGGCCGAACCGGGAGTCTCCCCCGGCGAGAAAGCGTCGGCCTTTCATGTAGAGGACCCCGTCCACGGAGCGGGAGAGGGCCTCATATTTCTGTTGAAACCGGGACATGGCCAGGTCGAAGGCCGGCTGGCGAAAGCCCGGATCGGCCAGATGGGCGTGGAGCAGAGCGAAAAGCAGCTCGATCTCGGCCGGGACCGTCTGGCCGGCCAGGTAAAACGTCTCGTCATCGATACCGAAGCGGACCTGGGTTTTTTTCCCGGCCATGGCCCGGTCCAGCTCGTCCCGGTTGAGTTGCCCCAGGCCGCTTTCGGTGATCACCGCCTCGCTGAGGGGTCCAAGCCCCGGCCGATCCGCCGGCTCACTGGACCGGCCTTCCCCGAAGATCAGCCGAACCTGGATCTCTTGTGCCTTGAAGTCGGTGGGTTTGAGGTTCAGCCGGAGGCCGTTGGCAAAGTCCACCTGGGTGATGTCCAGGTCCTCGATCCGGGTTTGTTGTCGGATCTCGCCGCCGGCGGCGGGGGGATCGAGATAAGGGAAGACCACCGCTCGCGCCTTCTCGGGCGGGGAGACCGCCACCGCCTGGCTTTTGTCGTAAGCCGCCCGGATTTCGGTTTCGGGGGTCGGGCCGATCTCGGCGTTGCCGGTGACCAGGACCAGCCGGTGGGATGGGTCCCAGGATCGCCGGAGCGCTTCGTGGATGGATGCCGGGGTGGCCGAGTCGATGGCCGGGGAAAGGAGGGTCAGGTCCTGTGAGGGGGACCGGAAAACCCGGTTCCGGTTGAGGGTCGAGATGATTTCCCGGGCCAGGTCATTGCTTTCCCGGGTGGGAGCCCCCTCGACGGCCCGTTCAAGGCCGGCCCGGAAGTCCTTTTTCACCCGTTCCACTTCGGCCTCGGTGAATCCGTGGGTCAATGCCCGGCGGAGCGTCGTTTCAACCTCCGATAGCGCCGCCCGCCAGTCCGACGGCCGGGTTTCGGCGTGGATGGCCGCGTAATCCACGAGGTTCAGATACCGCCCGGAGCTGATGGCGGCATCGGTAAAAGGGGGATTCGGTTTGTTCAACCGGGCGTCTAACCGGTCCTGGACGATCCGGTCGGCCATGTCCCGGAAAAGCCGTTCCCGCCGCCGGATGGTGGAATCGGGGAGGGATTGGCTCCGGCGGATCGTCTCGAGGGTGACCTGGGTGTTCCCGGCTTCGGCCTCATAATGGTGGAAGACCTTGACCCCGTGATGGTCGATTTCCCCCGGCGACGGCTCCGTCCGAACCGGGGCCCGGGGCGTAAGGTCCCGGAACCGTGCTTCGATGAGGGACCGGGCGAGATCGACATCCACGTCGCCGACCATCACCAGGATCATCCGTTCGGGGCGATACCAGGTGTCGTAGTAGTCCTTGAGCTCAGGCCGGCCCATCTCGTGAAGGTCCGGCTCCTCGCCGATGGGCAGGCGCCGGGTGAGCCGGCTGCCGTCTAGTTCGAAGTCGAAGGTGGCAACAAAGGTTCGGTAGGAGACCGAATCCCGAGTCCGCTTTTCCGCCAGGATGACTTTCCGTTCGCTCTCGATCTCCGCTTCTAAAAGAAGCGCTCCGGCGGCGTAATCCCAGAGGACCAGAAGCCCGTCCTCGAGACTCCGGCGATCCGACTCGGGCAAAAGGATGTCATAGACCGTTTCGAAAAAGCCGGTGTGGGCGTTGGCGTCGGGCCCGAACCGCATCCCGATCCGCTGAAAGTATTTGACCAGCTCGCCCGGAGGGAAGTGTTCGGAGCCGTTGAAGAGCGTATGTTCGAGGAAATGGGCCGCCCCCTGTTGGTCGTCGGTTTCGTGAAACGATCCGGCCTGGATGTTCAGGTGCATGCTGACCCGGCCCTCGGGCCGGTCGTTTGGCATGATCACGTACCGGAATCCGTTGTCGAGTCGGCCGAAAACAGCGTCCGGGTCGGGGGCGAGCGGGGTCTGTTCGTGAGGCCATGGCGGCTCGGACACGGCCATGGCGGCGCCGCCGGGGTTCAGCAGGCTGAGGCATAACACCCAGGCCACCAGCCAGGAAAACGGGCAACGGTCGGAAAAGCGGGATGGGGATATCATCTTGGGTCTCCTTGTCTCGTCGTTTCTGGGGTCGGGCGAGGTCCGATGAATTCGGATAAGTTATCCCGAACCATAAGACCGGGAGACGGAGATGGCAAGATTCGGTCCGTCGGTGAGCGGCGGGCTATTCGAGGACCTCCCGGATGCCCGCCAGAAGCTTTTTCCGCTCGATGGGCTTGACGAAAGTCTTTTTGGCCCCCAGGCTCCGGGCGATTTTAAGATAGGCCTCCGGCCCGACAACGCCGCCGCCGGACATGGCGATGATCCGGATGTCCGGGAATTCCTTTTTGAGGTCCCGGATGGTCTCGATCCCCTCCTTTTCCGGCATGATCAGATCGGTGATGATGAGATCGGCGGGGGACTCTCGCTGGAGCTTCAGCGCCTCTTTGCCGTCAGCGGCGTCAACTACGTCATATCCCTCGTTTTGAAGCATCTGGCGCAGCATTTCACGGATCTGGCTGTCATCGTCTACGACCAGTATGCGGGTCATATTCGTCTCCTTGGGGTGTCGATGCTCGGGATTCACCACGCCAGGGCATGGCAGTATGGTACAGGAGTAACTCGATTTGGCCGGATGTGCAAACAAAATCTGACATCCGACCACGAAGCCGTGCCGGCTTTGGATGGAATTCCGGCCAGGCGGTCGATTAAGATGGTCTATATCGGTTTATGGGGAAAGTGTAAACCAGTTCCTCGGGCATGGAAGGGGGCGGCGCTAAAGCGGTTTAGACCTACGAGGCTTTGGAAACCTCGCAGGTCTTTATCTTCGACCTTAGTGGTCGTGAGTGTGGGGCTCGGACCCATGACCGGGATGGTCGTGGTCATGGGGACCGTGGTTCCCGGAATGCTCGTGGTCGTGGGCCTGAGGCGTGCCGTCATGAGTGTGGTCGTGTTTGTGTTCGTGAGTGTGCTCATGGGCATGATCGTGGGTGTGCTCGTGAGCGTGGCTCGATCCGTCGGGGTGAGTGTGCTCATGTTCGTGGGTGTGGACATGCTCATGGGCGTGCAGGTGCTTGTGCTCGTGGCTGCCTTTCATCTTGACCTCCTTACCGTAATAGGGCATCCGAATAAGACATCCGAGGTTTCCAATTTTTTTGAAAACCTCGGAGGTCTCTATCATCACTTACCTTATGCTTCGGAAGCGAGACTGTCAACCGCGCCGGGATGGCGTCGGTCGAGAATTTCGGCCTTGATCATCATTTCGGCTACACGGCATTCAGACCTAACCCCCCTAGCCCCCCTTC
>CAZWGY010000444.1:2700-4087 GCA_964633575.1 uncultured Desulfobacteraceae bacterium | reverse complement strand
GGGGCTGTATTGCATGGTCGATATCCTTGGCGGGAAAGCGGGCGGGTCAGCGGCGTGGCTTGAAGCCGGCGGGTCATCCTTTCCGGCGGTGGGCCGTGCCGCCCGACAGCCGTCGGGCGGCGATCCATCCAAAGAGGATCAGGGCGACCCCGAAATAGGCGGGGAACCCGGCCATGGCCTCGACGAAAACGGTCCGCTCGGCAGCGGCCCCCGTCCCCTCGGCAAGCCCCGACCGGATGGCCGCGACGGCCGCCGAATAGAGCAGGCCGATAAAGCCGTAGGCCAGATTGAAGGAGAGCCCCTTGAAAGACAGGACAGTGGCCCGCTGGCGCGAGTCGGTGATCCGGTTGAGGTAGTGGCTCACGAAAAACCCGGACATCAGCATGACGCTGTACAACAGGAGCATGGGGATGAGCCCGTAGTACGGGATAAACCAGGTCATCCCGTAGAGGCCGGCGAGGGTAACCGCCGCCAGGAGCCAGAAGTTGCTCCGGGGCGTGTTCCGACGGGCGAGGGCCAGGGCGAGCCGGGGAATGAAAAGCCCCAGGACCGCCATCCCGCCGCCGATAAGCCCGAAGCTCGCCTCGGGCAGGTCGATGAGCCGGAAATACTGGCTGTTGAGGGTGATCAGCATCCGGATGACGTGGTCGAAAAGAAGCCCGCCCAGGATAATCACCAGGGCGAATGGGGTCTTGAGAATCCAGGCCCCGGCCCGGAAAGTCATCCGGAAGGCTTCCCCGAGGGACCGACGGCAGGCGTCACCCAAACCGCAATCGGGCTCACCGTCGCCGGCCTCGGGCTCGTCCATGCCCAGCGCGGCCCAGAGAGCGACGCCGGACATGAGGAGCGTCAGGACCAGAGGAAGCCGGAGGGTGTCCGCCTGGGTGAGCTGGACGTCGAAGCCGATGAACTGGGCGGCGGCGGTCATCAGAGCGGGGTCGTAAACGGCGGCGCCGGTCACCATCGCGCAAACGGCGACGGCGGACCGAAGCCGCATCTGCCGCTCCAGGACCCGGCCCCACTCGTCCGCCAGGCCCGCGGCCACCAGGGAATCGTAGGCCAGGGCCTCGTCGGCCCCGGATGCCGCTGCTTCGGCGATCCCCGACAGGACCCGGTTGACGAGAAAGAGGGCAAAGATCAGGGCCGCATCCCCCCGGGGCGCAAAGGTCAACACGGCGATCTCGATCACCATCAGGCCGGCGGCAATCACCACCAAACGCTTCCTTCCGATCACGTCGGCCAGGGCCCCCGACGGCACCTCGAAGAGGACGATGGACGCGGCCCAGAAAGCGTTCAAGACCGCGAATTGCTCGATGGTCAGGCCGAAGTCGAGAAAGAGGATGGTGAAGACCGGATAGTAGAACCGGGCGTTGAAGCCGATCCGGAA
>CAZWGY010000444.1:0-2600 GCA_964633575.1 uncultured Desulfobacteraceae bacterium | reverse complement strand
GGTTCCGGAACCGGTCTTTCATGCCCTGGAGCCAGGCCCGGTGAGCGATGGCATCCGCCTTTGTGGTAAAGATCTGGTGGCCGTCGGCGGTGATCCCGAGGGCGGGGCCGTCTGGAGTCATCGAGATCGGCCCGCTGTTGCCGCAGGTCAGGCACCGGACCTCTCGGGCGGAGAGAAACCGGACGGCATCACCTCCGCAGACCGGACACCGGGGACCGTCTCCGGGGTCGGAATCTCCGCCGCCCATGAGAGCCGATGCCAGGTCGGCGGCAATCCGCTGGTTGGCCTCGTTTTGAAGCACCGCACCCGGCAGGGCCCCGTAAACGGTCCGGACGGCCTTGACGTCGGCGAGGATGAGTTTTAAAAACCGATGGAGGTCGGCCGGAGTGCTCCCCTCCCGGCCCGGTATCCCCGCGATTCCGACCCCGACCGCCGGCCGGCCCCAGAGCCGGTCGATGTGAGCCAGCAGCGAGATCCCCCGGTCGAGATACCGTTTGAGCATCCCGTTGGCGCCCAGGAAATAGGCCGGGGCCGCGACGATGAGGGCATCGGCGGCCAGGACCGCGTCGTGGACCGTCTGGAGGTCGTCGTCGATGATGCAGCGCTCGTCGCCGAAAAGGCAGGCGTAACACCCCGTGCAGGGCCGGATATGGAAGTCCTGGAGCCGGAGCAGCGTAAGGTCGAAAGGGACCGGTGCCGCCCGGCCGATGGACTTGACCATCAGCTCGCAATTGCCCAGCCGTCGGGGGGAGGCGATGAGGCCGAGAACCTTGAGGGTCAATCCGGGCCTCCCCTATACCGGCACGAAGACCATCTTTTTTTCCGAGTTGTTGAACGCGACCATCCGGCCCCGGAGGGTCTGCTCCTCACCGAAAATATTGAGGAGCCGGACCTCGTCGCCGGATGTCTCCACAACGTCCACGTTTTCCAGGACCGGGACCTCCCGGCCGTCTTTGACGATAAAGGCATGAATATCACACATGGCGGGTCTCCCCATTTCGTAATGGGTTATGGGTTTGTAGCCCCCGTGCCCGCCCATCGCGGGCGGCCACGGGCCGCCCCTACATTTAAACCCGTCCCTCCTGGACCAGGCGGGCGAAATGCGCAAAGGACCGGTCATAGGTCCGCTCGGCATCGGCGGGAAAGACGCAGGCGGGAAGCTGCCGGGCCTTCAGGTGGTAGCTGATACAGTCGCAGCAGACGCCCTTCCGGGGGCAGGGGTCATAGGTGCAGTTACATGATGACAGGTTCTGGTCCTGCTTGCATTCCATAAAACGGACTCCTCTGGCGAAGATGGCCGGCCATGGGATCATCGATTGGCCGGCGGCGGCTGGCCGGTTTTCCGCCGTCCGGGCCTGACTCAAATGACCATACCAGAGCCGGGCCGATTTGAAAACCGGCGGATGGGGCCGCTATTCGAGGAGCCGCCGGGTCGGCCGGGGCAGGGCGCGGCGGGTCTCCGTGGTCTCTTCGGCGGCGGAGGAGGGGCCGGCCGATACCCGCCGGCGTCCGCTGATCAGGATGGACAGGTCATCGATAAAGCCGTTGAGGCGCCGGGCCTGAGCGTCCATCTCCTGGGCGGCGGCCGATGTCTGTTGGGCATTGGCCGCGTTCTGCTGAGTGACCTCGTCCATGTCGGCGACGGTGTGGCTCATCTGGGAAATCCCTTCGGCGCCCTCGTTGGATGCGGCGGCGATCTCCTCGACAATCCCGGAGACCTTGGCGGACTGATCGTCGATCCGCCTGAAGGCGTCGCCGGTCTGCTCAACGGCGCCCGACCCCGCCCGGATGGCCGACAGGGTTCCCTCGATCATCCCGGCGGTATTCCCGGCCGCTTCGGTGGCCCGGAGTGCCAGGTTCCGGACCTCATCGGCCACCACCGCGAATCCGGCCCCGGTCTCCCCGGCCCGGGCCGCCTCGATGGCGGCGTTCAGGGCCAGAAGATTGGTCTGAAAAGCGATCTCGTCGATGGTGTGGATGACTTTCCGGGTCTCCTCGCTGGCCCGGGAAACCTCCGACATGGACTGGATGAGCCCGTCAACCGCCTGATTGGCCTCGGCGATCACCTGCCGGGTCTCCTTCATCAGACCGTTGGCCTCGGTGGCCTGATCGGCGTTGCTCCGGGTCATGGACGCCATCTGCTCAAGAGACGATGAGGTCTGTTGGAGGGCGGCGGCCTGGCGGGAGGCCCCGTCGGCCAGGGATTGGCTGGCGGTGGAGATCTGATCGGAGGTGGCGTTGAGCTGGTCGGCGGTCTGGGAAAGCTGGTGATTGACCGCCTGGAACCGGCGAATGAGGACTTTGCCGATGACCGTGATGTTGATGATAATGGCGGCAATCCCGAAGGGGAAACAGATCAGCGAGGCCTTCAGGCTCTTTACGCCGCCGAGGTGAGCATAGGTGTAGGCGATGTCGAGGACCAGGACGACGCTGGGCGAGATCCAGATCCAGAGCTTGGTGGTAAGGTTGTTGCCAAAGGCGAGATAGCTGACCCCCGTGATAAATAGTGCGGCAACGGCGACCAGCCCTAAATAGATCAGAATTTCGACGGTCAGCGTCATTATGGTCGAACCTCCTTTTTTAGTGATGAGGACTGAGTG
>CAZWGY010000443.1:0-4092 GCA_964633575.1 uncultured Desulfobacteraceae bacterium | reverse complement strand
GATTGAAAATTTGACCGGTGAGTCGAAATCTGTCATCAAAAAGAAGAAAATGTCCAATTCCTGGCTCAAACCTTATGCTAACAGGGGATATCGCCATGGACGCCTTGCCGTTTTCCAGGACTCTGATTTGGGTAGTGGTCCTAATCCTCGTTCCGGCCGTTCACGCCGGGATCGCGGGGGAGCCGATTGAGGTGGTTACCGAGATCTGGCCGCCGTTTCGGATCGGCGACGCTCAACCCCCTGAATCGATACGAGGAATTGACATTGATGTGTTGAACCTTCTGACCGAACGTCTGGGCGTGACCTATCGGATTCAGCGTCTGCCGTGGGCTCGCTGCCTGATCTTCATGGAAACCGGCGAGGCCGATCTGATCAGCGGGCTGGCTCACACCCCGGAACGGGCCCGGTACATTCGCTACTCGGTAATACCGTATCACACCGTCTCTCCCGCTTTCTACGTCCGGACGGGAAATGCCGGCCGCATCCGCGGCTATGCGGATCTGGCGCCGCTGACCATCGCGTATTCCCTCAAATCGGCGTATTTCGAACCCTTTGATTCGGATGGCGAATTGTACAAAATCGGGGTGTCCACGGAAAAGCAGCTTCTGTTGATGCTCGCCGCCGGGCACGTGGACACGATCATCGGCACCGATGCCAACGTGGCGTATGACATGGCCGCCATGGGGCTTGGCGATGAAATCGAGCAGGCGGTCTATCGGCCCGACCATCACACGGACCTCTACCTGGGGATATCCCGGGGATCGCCGCTGATGGAACGGGCCGGGGAGATCGACCGGATTCTGAAAGAGATCGTCCAGGGCGGCGAGATGGACGCCATTTTGGGCAACTATTTCAAGTGATGACGGACATCGGGATAAACGACGGCTCAACCGAATGGAACAACGGACAATGACACGAAGAAAAGACAAGACGCTGTCAAGATCGCTCATTGCCGGCCTGGCGCTGACCGTATCCATTTCCACCGTGATGATCACGCTGATTCACCTGGGGTTTCAGACGGTGAGCGCGCGTCGGCAGTTTGAGGTCAAGGCTTCGGATTATATCAGCTTTCTCCAGGATAGCCTGAGCCGGCCCTTATGGAATTTCGACCATGCCACCATTGAAAAGATCGCCGAATCGATTCTGAAAAGTGAGATGATCGCCGGCATCCGGATCAGCGACATCCATAAGACGGTTATGTTTGACCGCCGCCCCGCTTCGTTGCCGGCCGGCGGGTCTCCGTTCCGGTCCGGACCGATTGTCTGGGAGGGGCGCGAGGTCGGCACCGTGGACCTCTGGCTGACCCATGCTCCCTGGCGAAGCGCGCTGTTGAATCTGCTATGGGGCGGGATGGCCATCCTGGCGGTCAGTCTCGCCGCTATTGTCATCGGCGCGCGGGTTTTTGTGGCCCGGTATTTCCAGCGGCCAATGACGGAGCTCATGTCCCGGATGGATCGGATCGCCAAGGGAGATTACTCGGTTTCCGAGACCAGCTTCCGCCACCGGGAGACGCGGGAAATCATGGAGACGGTGTCCGACATGGCGGACCGGATCGACCAGCGGGAACGGTCCCTGGCGAACCTGAACGCGGTCCTTCAGTCGGAGATCCGGGAGCGGGAGCGGGTGGCCCGGTCGCTTCAGGAGAGCGAGCAGCGCTGGCATGACATCATTCATTTCGCCCCGGTGGGAATCTTCCAGGCAACGGTGAGGGGACGCCTCCTTCTGGTCAACCCGAAGCTGGCTGAAATCTTCGGGTTCAGCTCGCATGAAGCTTTTACCGGGAGCGTGGACGATTTCTTCGATCTGGTGTCGGGCCATGATGAACGCGACCGGCTGATGCGGCTGTCCCTGTCCGATGGACCCATCAGCGGAGCGGAGGTCACATTCTATCATCGAAACGGGAAAGAAATCTGGTGCAACCTGAGCGTTCGGGCGGCGTTCCGGGACGGCCAGACGGTTTTCGAGGGGTTTATTTTCGACGTGACCGACCAGAAGGCGGCTGAAGCCGCCACCCGTCATTCGGAGCGCCGCCTCTCCCAGATCATCAATTTCCTCCCCGATCCGACCTTCGTGGTCGATGCCGACAGCCGGGTCATCGCCTGGAACCTGGCCATCGAGCGGCTCACCGGGGTCCCGGCCGACGAGATGCTGGGCAAGGGGGACCTCGAATACGCGGTGCCGTTCTACGGAGAACGGCGCCCCGTGCTCATCGACCTGGTTCGGACCTGGAACGAGGAGACCGCCCGGAGGTACGAGTATGTCCGGAAAACCGGGGACCTTCTGGTGTCGGAGATCCAGAACCCGCCGTTCCAGCCGGATGACGCCTGGTTCTGGAACGCCGCCTGCCCGCTTTATGACGAAGGCGGCGCCATTGCCGGCGCCATTGAGACCATCCGAGACATCACCGAGGCCAAGCGGAACGAGCGGTTTCTTCGCGAGAGCGAGTTCCGGTTCCGCTCCTTTTTCGATTCGAGCCCGGACGGCGTGGCGATCATCGGCTTTGACGGCCGGGTCGTGGATGTCAGTAAAAGTCTGATGAGCCGGACCAGCTACAAACGGGATGATCTGGTGGGCCGGCATTTTTCGGAATTGACCCCCGAGGAACACCACTCGGCCATCGAGACGGCCCTGGACTCCTTCCGACGGGGAGTCGCTCCGGAGTCAACCCTTGAGATTGAAATCTTCACTCAGGACGGCCGGCGCGTCCCCGTGATGCTCCGGGCCTGGCTGGTGACGGACTGGGAGAGCCGGCCCGTTGCCATTGGCACCTTTATCAAGGACGTCAGCCGGGAGAAACACCTGGCCTCGGAAAAGGCGGTCCTGGAAAAGCAGCTTCAACAGACCCAGCGCCTCGAAGCCATTGGCACCCTGGCCGGGGGGATCGCTCACGACTTCAACAACATCCTGGCGGGCATCCTGGGATACGCCGAGCTGATCCAGATTAAATACGCCGATCACACTACTGATTTCGGCGACTATCTCGACCGGATTGTCGAGGCGGGAAACCGGGCCCGGGATATCGTCCGACAGATTCTCCAGTTCAGCCGGGATGAGGGCGCATCCCACGGGCCGGTCGAGATCCGGCCCATCGTCAAGGAGGCCGTGAAACTGGTTCGGGCCACCCTGCCGTCCACCATTACCGTGATGGAATCGATCGATGTAGAGGGAGCCACCGTCCTGGCGGATCCCACCCGGATTCATCAGGTGATCATGAACCTCTGCACCAACGCCTACCACGCCATGCGGGAATCCGGCGGCCGGCTCACCGTGGCCCTCGACCGGGTTGATCTGACCGAACCCCGTCAGGCCAACGGCTCCCGGATTCTTCCCGGCCCCTACCTCCAATTGACGATTCGCGACACCGGACACGGCATCCCCCCGGATGTGATGGACCGGATCTTCGATCCCTACTTCACCACCAAGCCGGTCAACGAGGGGACCGGGCTCGGACTCTCGGTGACCCTCGGCATCGTCAAGACCATGAAGGGGGTGATCGAGGTGGAAAGCGCGGTGGGCGCCGGGACCGCCTTCACCTTATGGCTGCCGGTCATCGAGGATCAAATCTGTCCGGCCACCCCGAGCTTCCTCGATGTCCCCCAGGGCCGGCGGGAACACATCCTGCTGGTTGATGACGAGGCGTTCTTTCTCGATTCCATGCGCGAGCACCTGACGCTGCTGGGATACCGGGTTTCGGCCGATGCCTCCGCCGTTGACGCCCTGGCCCGGTTCCAGAAAAGTCCCGACGACTTCGACCTGATCCTGACGGACCAGTCCATGCCCGAGATGACCGGCACCCGGTTGGCCGCCCACGTCCGGGAGCTCAACCCCACCATACCCATCATCCTCTGCACCGGGTTCAGCGACCAGGTTACCGAGCAGACCGCCGGACGGTTCGGAATCTCCCGATTCCTCATGAAGCCGGTCAGCCGGATGGCGCTGGCCCGGGCGGTCTTCGATCTGCTGCATCCGGCGGGCTGCGATCCGTCCCGACCGGACCAGGCCGCGGCAATGGGCTAGGCATTTCCTGAAAAACGGGAAATCGCGTTCCCGTTAGACGGGAGTCAACCCATCCCCGATCCAATGCTCCGATAT
>CAZWGY010000442.1:0-4093 GCA_964633575.1 uncultured Desulfobacteraceae bacterium | reverse complement strand
CCTCAGTCCTCTCATTCATCGGACCGCTCCGCCAGGAGGTGCTCACCGAGCATCACCAGGAGTGACTTGAGCTGGTCGAGGTCGGTTTCGCGGATCAGTCGATCCATTTCCGCTTTCATCCGCCCGTCGGTTTCCGGGTCGGTCCAGATGATCTCGCTGTCCATCCGGCCGTCGGGCCGGGCGACCGAGATGAGGCGGGCTTCCTTGCCGTCCCGGGCCTCGGGGGGGCGTCCGTCGGCATCGGCCATCAGCCGTTCCATGGTCTGAAACCGTCGGCTGAGGTCCTGAATCCGGGTGGTAAAGGCCGGGAGATCCCGGTCCCGCCAGGAATCCACCGGGACTTGCCGGGCGATGGTGGCCACCGAAACCAGCCAGTCGGTGTCGTCCCCGGCGTTCCGGGCCAGGGCGGCCACCAGGGGCTTGAGCCGGTCGTCGGCGCAGGCGGGCGCCAGGGCGTCGGCCCGGGCCTGGAGATCGGCCCGGAGGGCGGGGAGGCCGGCGTCGGCGCCAAAGGCATTCCGGACCACCAGGCCGATTTTTTCAATCAGCCGGCCATGGGCCCCGGCCAGGTCGGTGATCGCCTCCCGCAAGCGGCTCTGGAATCGTTCCACGGCCGCATCGGTCACCGGCTCGTCGGCGGGAAAGGCGGGGACGCCGACGGCTTCGGGAAGCTCGACAAAGAGGAGATCAATGGGGTCCCGGGCGTTTAGGAGCCGCTGGAGGACGGTTCGGGCTTCCCGGCCGAGGGTCCGGGTTTGGCGGACGTAGCGGGGGAGGTCCCCGGCGAATTGGACTAAGGGGCCGACGATGTTGACCATGGCGGTGTTCCGGGTGGTCGATTCGGTGGCGACCCCGGCGGACCCGAGGAGGTCGGTGTACACCTGGAAGACCCGCCGCTGGAGCCCCATGGGGGCAAACCGGCGGATGGCGAAGTATTCGGGCCGTTTGACCATCAGCTCGAGGTCTTCGGGGCCGAGAAAGGGGAGATACGCGCCTTCCTGGAAGAGGGCGGCGGCCTCGGACCGGACGAGGAGATAGAGGCAGACCAGGACGGGGATCGGGCCGTCTTTCATCCCGATGGGCGGCTTCCGGAGCCGGTCGATGATTTCGGGCAAGGGGACCGGCCGGTCTCCGGCGGCGGTCATCATCTTTTCGATGGCCGACCAGGCCGGGGCGTGGGTCGAGTCGGCGGCGGGGGGGACGAACCGCCAGCCGCCGTCCGAATCCTGGACGTGGAGGCCTTCGGCGAGGAGCAGGGTTCGGTAGATGGCGACCTCGGGTCCGGTCCCGGTGAGTCCGAGGGCCTCGTCGGGCTCGCCGGTGAGCATGGCCTCGATCAGCTCCCGCCTGGCCCGGGCCGCGGCGGATGTGAGGCGCGGCCGGTTGATCAGCTCGTTGCGGATGACGGGGCAGTGGGGAAAGGTCTCATCGCAGAGCCGGGAGAGGAGGCTCGACAGGTCCCGGACGGATGCCGGGTGGAATCGCCGGTCGCCGTGCTGCCAGACCACTCCGGGGCTGCCGGGGGCGTAGAGGTCGGTGAGAAAGGATTTGAGCCGGGTCTGGGCGGATTCGGCCCGATGCCGGGCTTCCCGGCGGGCCACCCCGTCCCGGGCCAGCTCGGGGAGCTCGGTCAGGACGGCCTCGGCGGCGGCGGCTTCCATGGCCCGGTCCCGGAGCCGGTCGGCCTCACGGGCGTATGCCACGAGGACGGGCCGGCCGTCAGCGGCGGTTTGGGGAAATGCCGAAGGCGGGGCATCGGTCCCGAAGGCGTGGATGATGAGCCCGTCGGCCGGGTCGTCGTCGAAGGCGGCCACCGCGTCGGATAGATCCTCGACGGCGGACCACCGGCGTTGAAACCGGCGGAGGGTCCCGGTGTGATAGGAGTGGCGGGAGGCGGTGAGCGGAAGGAGCGGGACGGCGGTTTCGAGGAGGGACTCCAGGGGCCGGGCCGCCACCGCCGGCTTGTGAGCCTCGATGGCCGCCGGAATGTCGATGTCGGTGCCTTCCCAGAGCCGGAATTCGTCGGCGTATTCTCGAAAGATCAGGGCTCCGGCGTCCGTGAGCGGGTCCAGGGCGGCGGCCAGATCGGCATCGGCGTTTCGGCCGGGCCGGGAGACCGCGAATTCCAAAAGATTCCGGGAGGCCCGGAAGCCCGACGGTCCGGAGATCAGGTTCAAGAGGCCGATGATCTTGAGGATGCGCCGCTGAGGGCCGGGAAGGCGGCGGGCTCCCTGGATCATTTCGTGGATCTCCAGCCACCGGCCCGCGCCGGGATGGCTCAGGGCCAGGGCCGGGGCGGCGCCGAGGAAGTAATCGTAGAGCCGGTCCGGGCCGAAGGTGGCCGCGTCGAGGGTCCGGTCGGCCAGAAACGCGGGGAGGGCGTGGGGCTCGCCGCCGCAGAGAAAGGCGAACAGGGTCCGGTCGTTCTGGGCGAAGCGGACGCAGAGCTCGGGAAGGAGCGCGGCGGTCAGGGGATGGAGAGGAAATCCGGCCGCCACGGCGTCGCGGTCGAGGCCGGCCAGCTCTTTGACGTCGAGCCGGCGGGCTTCGGCATGGAAGTGGTCGGCCCAGTCCCGGATTGCCCGTTCAGCCGCCGTGGACCGGTGGGTCCGGACGAGGGCGGCGGCGATAAAGGCCCGCATCTGGCGCCGGGGCTCGACAAAGGGGATGTCCTCGAACCGGCCCTGGACCTTCCCCCATTCCTGGCGCTGGAGACGGCTCAGGCCGGCGGCGTAAGCCTCGAAGGCCTGGTGGAGGCAGACCCAGATGAAGATCCCGTCGGTTTCAGCGAGGGTTTGGAGGATGAAGAGGTCGCCGCTGTCCGGGTGCCGGGCGAGGTATTCGAGGCTTTTGCCCAGCTCATCGACCACCACGGCCACCGGGGTCCGGTGAATCCGCCCGGCCTCCTGAAACAGAGCCACCAATTGGGTGGAGTCGATGGGGTTGCTTTTCCCGCAATCGGCGATGGCGGCGTCGAGGGCCGTGAGGTCCGGGTGGCCGGGGGCGGCATCGGCCGCGGTTCGGACCGATCGGGCGAGGGCGCGGGCCAGGGTCCGGTTGATGGGCTCGAAGGCGGCGGTGGCCGGGACCCGGAAAAAGCCCTTGGACTTGATCCGCCGGGCTTTCATGACGGCCAAAAGCGCGTCGGCCAGGCCGGGGTCGGTCCGGGCCAGGGTTTGCCGGGCGGCCTGAGTGGCGGCCGCATCCCGGGTCGGGTGGCCGCAGAGGGAGAGCAGGAAGTGGACAAAGGCCGATTTCCCCATCCCGTAAGGGCCGGTTAGGGACCAGGCGGTGACCGGATCGCCGTCGAGGCCGGCGATCAGGCGGTGGATGATTTCGAGCCCCTTGCCGGTGAGGATGTACCGGCCGAGGGTCGAGGAATCCCCGAGGTCCCGTTCGAGGTTGACCGACCGGGCGATCCGGGCGTCGGGGCGGACCAGATCGGAAAGCCTCATGGGGTCGCCCTCCGGCCGTAATAGTCGGCCAGGACCGAGGTCCGGATGCCGGCCGGGTCGGTTTCAAGCTGAAGCTGTCGGTTGCCGTAGGATTCGGTGAAGACCGCGCCGTCCACGGCGGCGGTGACCCGTTCCAGGCGGTTGCCGATGTCGGTCTCGGAGAGCTGGAAGGCCCGGCCGGGGCTGTTCCAGTCGTAGGCCAGGGACCCGAGGGAGAGGGTCCGGACCGCTTGATACCGGGCGACGTCGAGACAGGCGGCCAGAAGAACCGCGTCGGGGAGATCGGGCTTGTCGGCCGGGTTGAGCCGGAAGTGGCCCCTGGGCTCGGTGGGGATCAGAAAGTCGAGGTGGGTGAAGGGACACTCGATCTCGTCGGCCCGGCCGTCCCGGGGCGGGGCATACATTCGGATGAAGCAGGAAGCGTCCTTGTGAAATGAGGATGCGGAAATCCGGCCGTGCTCGGGGATTTCAGCGACCGCCTTCTGGAATCTCCGGGCGAGGTCCGAGACGGAAAAGCCGGCCGGTGACGTCCGGCTCACGGCGATGGACCATGCCGGGGCCACCACCGGCGGGAGAAAGAGGTGCCAGTGGAGGAGCCAGAGGCTGGCGGGGTCTTCGAGATACGGGTCCCAGCCGTC
>CAZWGY010000441.1:0-4094 GCA_964633575.1 uncultured Desulfobacteraceae bacterium | reverse complement strand
ACCCATCACCCATCACCTATCACCTATCACCTATCACCTATCACCTATCACCTATTACCTATCACCCATCACCCATCACCCATCACCCATCACCTATTCACCTATCACCTATCACCTATCACCCATCCCCCAGGATGCGGATGAGAGCCCCGGCCAGGTGCTCGGCCGACTTTCCCGGTGTATTGAAAAAGATGGCGTACCGGTAAACGGTTCCCTCCGCCGAGTGGATATACCCCGCCCTTGTGCTGATTCCCGAAAGCGTTCCGCTTTTATACGACTCCGGCCCCGAGGTTTTGAGCAGGCTCCGGTGAGGGGCAAAAGCGTTTAGAATCCGGACGGTGGCCCGGGCCGATATCCGGTTGTCCCGGGAGATCCCGGAGCCCTCGGCCAGCTTCAGGTGATGGGGGGCGATGCCGAGCTGCTGGCGGGCGTAGGCCGTTGCGGTCCGGACGCCTTTGTCCAGAGTGCCCGGTGGTCCTTCGGCCGCGACGCCGGCCGCCACCAGGATCTGGTTGGCGATGAAGTTGTTGGAGTGGGTCATCAGCTTTTCGATCACGGCGGTGAGCGGAAACGGTGATAGGTGGCGGAAGAGGTGGCGGTCGTGGGCCGGATCGACGGTCCCGAGCCGGATGTCTCCCCGGACTTGAACCCCGGCCGACTCGAGGAAATGCCGGATGAGGTGGCCGGCATAGAGGGTGGTCTCCTCGTTTTCCTGGGAGAGGATGACCCGGCCGGACCGTCCACCCGTCCGACGAACCCGGTCGAGGACCACCGGCAACAGCGGGGTCTGGGGCTCGCCGCTGACGAACGTGGCGCCCCGACGGACAAAAGCGACGGTGTTGAAGTTGGCGCACAAAGCCCCGTTGGGAGCGTCGTAGGGGTTGGCGGTGGTGGTGACGCCGGGGATCTTGACGGGGGCGAAGTGGGTGTTGTCCAGGACGATATCCCCGACGCCGGCCGCTTTCAAGTCCCCGCCGGCTTCGACCAGGGATCGGGTCAGATCCGCCAGGACTTCGGAGATCAGCAGCGGATCCCCGTAGCCTTTGACGATCAGATTGCCGGCGGGATCGAGATAAAAATCGGTGGGAAACCGGTAGTCCGCTCCCAGGTGGCTCAGGGCCACCAGCCCGGTGAGGAGTTTGAGGGTGGAAGCCGGAATCCGGAGCTGATCGGCGTGCTTTTCGCATAAGACCCGGCCGTCCGGGTGGATTACCAGGATGGCATCACGAGGGCCGATCCGCTCCTTGACCTTAGACCAGGGATCGCTGGCCTGGCTGGTCGGGACGGCCAGGGCCAGGGCAAAACCGATTACCAGAAAAAACCACCATAAAACGAAGCGTCGGATCGGGTTCATGGGCTCTCCAGGATCAGGGTGACGGGGCCGTCGTTGACCAGGGAAACGGCCATCATCGCGCCGAACCGCCCGGTTTCCACGTGGATGTCCAGCTCCCGGACCCGGTTTACAAAGTCTTCGTAGAGGGTGGTGGCGGTCTCCGGGTCGGCGGCCTGGACAAAGGAGGGGCGCCGGCCCTTTCGGCAGTCGCCCAGGAGAGTGAACTGAGAGACCACCAGCATCCCGCCGCCCACATCGATCAGGGACCGGTTCATTTTGCCGTCGTCGTCCTCGAAGATGCGCAGCCGGGGGATTTTGTCGGCCAGAAACCGGACATCCGCCTCGGTATCTCCCCGGGCCACCCCCAAAAGGACCATCAGCCCCCGGCCGATCCGCCCCACCGCCTCGCCATCAACGGTGACCTCGCTTTGGCTGACTCGCTGAACCACGGCACGCATGGGATCACTCCTTTCCAAAGGCATCGGCGAACGGGTTGTTAAAGGGGGGCGGAGCTCCGCCCTCCCGGGGTTTGCGGGATTTCCGGCGGGATTTCGGCCGATTGCCCCCCGCCCCGGCGGGGCTGGATGGCTCGGCCGAGCCGGACGGCCGGTTCCGGGGTCCCCCCGGCGTCGTCCGCATGGACAGCCCGATCCGCTTCCGGTCCAGGTCCACCGACAGGACGGTGACCCGGACGGCCTGATGGACCCGGACCACCTCGGCCGGGTCCTTGACGAACCGGTCGGCCA
Organism: uncultured Desulfobacteraceae bacterium; assembly: GCA_964633575.1. Taxonomy (GTDB): domain Bacteria; phylum Desulfobacterota; class Desulfobacteria; order Desulfobacterales; family JAABSP01; genus CAYNGG01. Next base: position 2,015 of record CAZWGY010000441.1, on the reverse strand, counting down.
GCTCGCTGATGTGGACCAGCCCGTCCTGATGGACCCCGACGTCCACGAACGCTCCAAAGGCCGTGATATTGGTCACCAGCCCCGGCAGGCTCATCCCGGCTTCAAGGTCCTCCAGGGACTGGACGCCGGCGTCAAAGGTGACCGGGGAAAATTGGTCCCGGGGGTCACGGCCCGGCCGGGCCAGCTCGGCCAGGATGTCCTTCAGGGTGGGGAGTCCCACCGAGTCGGTCACGTAGTCCTCGAGCCGGATCCGGCTGCGTAACGCGGCGTCTGTCATCAGATCAGACACCGTGCAGTCGAGAGCACCGGCCATGGCGTCCACCACCGGATAGCGCTCCGGGTGAACCGCGCTGGCATCCAGAGGGTTCGCCCCGTCGGCAATCCGCAGAAATCCGGCGCATTGCTCAAATGCCTTGGGTCCTAGCCGCTGGACCTTCAACAGCTCGGACCGGGAATCGAACGGGCCGTTTTCGTTGCGGTGGGAGACGATGTTCCGGGCCAGTTGTGGACCCAACCCCGATACGTAGGTGAGGAGCTCGACGGATGCCCGGTTGACGTCCACCCCCACACCGTTGACGCAACTGACCACCACGTCGTCCAGAGCCGCCTTCAGGGCCCGCCCGTCCACGTCGTGCTGGTACTGGCCCACGCCGATGGATTTGGGGTCGATCTTGACCAGCTCGGACAGCGGGTCCATGAGTCGTCGGCCGATGGAGACGGACCCCCGGACGGTCAGGTCGAGGTCCGGGAATTCGGCCCGGGCCGTCTCCGAGGCCGAGTAGATCGATGCGCCGCTTTCGTTGACCGCTACCACCGGGATCGATGACGGGATGGCGGACCGGACAAACTGTTCCGTCTCGCGCCCGGCGGTCCCGTTGCCCACCGCCACCGCCTCGACGGCGTGGGCGTCGATCAGTTTCCGGAGCCGGTCCGCGCCCCGGTCCGGCTGATGGAGGTAAACCGTCTCGTGGGTAAGCAGCTTTCCCTGCCGGTCCAGGCAAACCACCTTGCAGCCGGTGCGGAACCCCGGATCGATCCCCATCACCCGCTTGGCCCCCAGGGGCGGAGCCAGGAGAAGCTGACGGAGGTTTTCGGAGAAGACCCGGATCGCCTCGGCATCGGCCCGCTCCTTGGCGGCAAGCCGGATCTCGGTCTCCATGGAACGGGAGAGGAGCCGGCGGTAGGCGTCGTGGACGGCGGTCCGGACCTGATCCGCGTCCGGGCCCGTTCCCGTCACGAACCGGGCGGTCAGCCGGGCGAGGGCCGTCTCCTCGGGCGGGGCGATGGTGACGCTGAGGACTTCCTCCGCCTCGCCGCGCCGCATGGCGAGAATCCGGTGAGAGGGCGCGGTGGCGACCGGTTCCGACCAGTCGAAATAGTCCCGGTACTTGACTCCCGCCGCCTCCTGGCCGGGAATCACCGTGCTCTGGATGGCCCCCTGGCGGGTGAACAGATCCCGGATCTCGGCCCGGGCCGCCTCGTCCTCGTTGACCCGTTCGGCGATGATATCCCGGGCCCCGGCCAGGGCATCGGCCGGAGTGGCGACGTCAGCTTCCGGATCGACAAAAACCGCGGCCTCGGTTTCCGGGTCGATGCCCGTCTGGGCGAATAGACGGTCGGCCAGGGGCTCAAGGCCACGCTCCCGGGCCATGGTTCCTCGGGTCCGGCGTTTGGGCCGGTAGGGCAGGTAGAGGTCCTCGAGGGCGGCCAGGGTGGCGGCCGCCCGAACCCGATCCCCCAGCTCATCGGTGAGGTGGCCGTGGGTTTCAAGCGATTTGAGGATGGCCGCTTTCCGGGCGTCGAGCTCGGCGAGCCGCCGGAGCTGGTCCCGGATCTCGGTAACGACGACCTCGTCAAGGCTTCCGGTCCGCTCCTTCCGATACCGGGCAATGAATGGAATGGTGGCCCCCTCGTCGATCAGGTCGGCAACGGCCTGGACCTGAGCGTCGGTGAGGCTAAGCGACTCGGAGATGTCCTGAATATGGGCGGTTTCGGTCATTATGTTCCTCTGTCAT
>CAZWGY010000440.1:0-4101 GCA_964633575.1 uncultured Desulfobacteraceae bacterium | reverse complement strand
CTTTATTTATAATGCTTACAAATTCCGGCCAGTCAGGTCTGATGGCCGTCACGCCTTTTGTTTCCAAAGAAGAAGCATAATAGACGGGTTTAATCCCACTGAGAAAATATTTACCTATCAGATAACTGTGAAAACTAAGACCGAAAGCAGCATCAACCTTTCCCTCAAACAATAGTTTCAGCATTTCAAACGCGTTCTCAGTTTCTACAATTTCAATCTGATCTTGATGTCGCTTTAAAACCTTTTCTACTACGAAAGTATTTTTAAGGACTGAAATCTTTTTGCCAATAAGGTCTTTTTCACTATTGATTTCAAAAGGGGCGTCGCTTCTGGCGAAGATCGTAGGGGCGGTGGTAGATATAGTTTTTGTGTATAGTGACCCTGATTCCTTTGCTCGATCGGCGGCAACGACTAATAATCCATCAGTGACTCCGACTCGATATTTCTCTATCGAAACTGGCCATTTGTCTATCACAATAGTTACGTTAATGCCTGTCAGCGCTTCGAGTTCATTGTATATGTCTATCATAAATCCAGATAAGTCGCCATTTTCATCTTTAATTACATTTGGCTCATAGTCCTCAGTATAACCAAGCGTCACTTCCGTATGATCTTTCAGCCAGGCCTGCTCTTTTTGGGTGAAGGACAATTGAGCGTTGCTCCCATGGACAGGCTTAGAGCTTATTAGCAAGGCAAAAAGGCATGTTAAAATTATTAGAAGATGGCCGAAGAATATATTCGTAATACATCTTGAATCGGTCACGTTGTTTACCGATCTTTTTTATAAAGGGTTAACTTTGCCAATCCCGTTTCATTGGATTGAAAATGGGGTCCCCAAAATTCGTTATGAACAGCCTCTTTCAATTCCAGGCTCCCCAGCGCCGCGCCTGTCTCAAATGGATGCCTGCGGCGGTTTCTCCGCCCCCACCCGCCCGCTCCGATACGCCTCCAGCAGCTCCGTCAGTTCATCGATCCGCATCTGAACCCGCTTCCCCTCGTCGGTCTCGCGGATGCGTCTTCGGGCCGTGTTGGTCTCGATGATTTCGGTGGTGTAGTGGATCCCCAATGCCCGCACCGGGTCGCTGGGTCCCGATTCCACCCGGTGGTGGGTGGAGAGGAGCAGCCCGTAGGAGTTGAAGACCAAGGTGTAGCCGGCGATGCCGGTGGTCTTCTGGTAGGCTTCGGCGAACCCGCCGTCGATGACGATGAGCTTGCCGCCGGCCTTGACCGGGCTTTCGTTCTTTTTCACCTTCACCGGCACGTGGCCGTTGATGATGTGGCCCGTCTCCGGATCGACGCCGAATTCCGTCAGTATCTTCCGGGCGATCTTTTCCGAGTCCCGGAGGGTGTAATAGAGGTTCCGCGCCTCGGCGTGGGTCGTTTCGTCCTCGACGAAATACCGCTCGAAGGCGGCCATCTTCGATTTGCCGAAAAGGGGCGACCGGGGACCGCACCAGAGGTACCACATGGCGTCCTGGCCCGCCAGCCGTTCCGCCGAACCATCGGGCCGGAAGAAACCGTCCCGGCAGCGCCGGGTGAAAGCGTTCATGAGGGCCCGGCCGGTCACGGGGGTCTCCTCAACGGCGAATGCCTGGAAATTCCCGTTTTCGTCCATGGGGATGCAGCCGTGATACAGGAGGTTGCCGTTGTGGACCCGGTGGATGGACCCCTTGTCGAAAAGAAACCGGGCGTGGGCCTGGAGCCGGCCGGAATGGAAAAAGGCGGACCGGAGCTTGTCCACCACCTCGGCCTCTTCCGGGGTCAGGTCGAAGGGACGGGCTGGGTCCACCGTGGGGAACCGGGCGTCCTTGAGCGGGTGGAGGACCCCGTCGATGCGGACCGTGCCGGCGTCCAGGTCCATCTTGTCCAGCAGCAGCCGGTCGGCCATGTCGTACTCGGCCCGGCGGTCGATGATCCCGGCCTCCAGCTTGAACTGAATCACGGTGATGGCCTTGTGCATCCTCGCGATGAGGGTCTTTTCAAAGGCGGCGTGGGCCGCCGTGTCCATGGTCTTGGGCATGAAGATGCGGCACGGATCGTCGCCGTAGGCCGACATGGCGAAGGAGGCCAGGGGCAGCAGGCTGACGGCGTACCCGTGCTCGATGGTGGCCATGTGGCCGTACCGGAGGCTGATCCGGATCACGTTGGTGACGCAGGCCTCGGAGCCGGCCGCGGCCCCCATCCAGAGCATGTCGTGGTTGCCCCACTGGACATCGACGCTGTGGTAGGCCAGCAGATGGTCCATGATCCGGTCGGCGGCCGGTCCCCGGTCGAAGATGTCCCCCACCACGTGGAGGTGGTCGATGGCCAGCCGCTGGATGGTCCGGGCCAGCACCCGGATCAGCGCGTCGGCGTTGCCCGTTTCCACGACCCCGTCGATGAGGGAGCGGTAATAGTCGGCCTTATCCCGGAGCTGCTCCTGCTCGTAGAGGAGTTCCTCCACGATCCCGGAAAACGGGTCCAGGAGCAGCCGCCGGACCTTGGCCCGGCTGTACTTGGATGACACCACCCGCAGGACGGCGATCATCCGCCGCAGCGCGTCCCGCCGCCACCCATCCTTGTCGGCGGCGGCCCGGAGCATGGCGGAGAGGTTCCGGTCCGGCGCATAGATCAGGGCCCCCAGGGCGGACCGGTCGGCCTCGGCCATGTCGTCGCCGAAGAGTTCGTCGATCTTCCGCCGGATGGAGCCCGAGGCGTGGCTCAGCACTGATCGGAACGCCTCGTACTCGCCGTGGATGTCCGAGATGAAGTGCTCGGTCCCCTTGGGCAGGTCGAGACGGGCCCGGAGGTGGAGGATCTCGGTGGAGACCGCCTCCGCCGTGGGATAGAGCCGGGCCATGTAATCGAGGTGTCGATCCGCCGCGTCCATCAGATCACCGCGCTGTCGGGGATGGTTCCGTTTTTGACCACCACCACCAGCCCCTCCCGGGCCACCCAGCCCGCCTCGTCGGCGACGGGGCGGTCGGCCAAACGGCGGATATGGACGTTTTTCCCGATCCGGGCGTTCTTGTCCACAATGGCGTCCTCGATCACCGATCCGGCGCCGATCCCCACGTCGGGCCGGCCCAGGCGGCGGTTTTCCGCCCTGTCCGCCTCGGTCTCGTAGAAATCGGCCCCCATCATCACCGACGACCGGAGGGTCACCCCGGCGTCCACGATGGACCGCTGGCCGATGACCGCGCCGGAGATGTCGGCGTCGGCGATCCGGCAGCCGTCGGCCACCAACGCCTGGGACATTCGGGCGCCGTGGATTTCCGAGGCGGGCAGAAACCTCGGGCGGGTGTAGATGGGGCGCTTGGGGCTGAAAAGATCGTAGGGACGATTGCTCTCGGCCATCTCCAAATTGACCTCATAGAACCGCCGGATGGTCCCGATGTCGGCCCAGTAGCCGTCATAAACGAATCCCATCACCTTGTGGCTGTCGCGCATGGACGGAATGATGTGGTTGCCGAAGTCGTCGCCGGGCCGCTCCATGATCTTGAACAGCAGCTCGGTGGAGAAGACGTAGATGCCCATGGAGGCCAGGTACGGCTTTTCCGGGTTGGAGATCGACTCCAGCCCCGCGAGTTTGTCGACCGGCGGCTTTTCGGTGAAGCTCTCGATCCGGCCGTCCTCGTTCCGCTTCAGGATGCCGAAGGCCGGGGCCTCCGCCGCCGAGACCGGCTGGACGGCAAGGGTCACGTCGGCCCCGGTCTCTACGTGGTAGTGGACAAAGGCGTCGTAGTCCATGTTGTACAGGTGGTCCCCGGCCAGGATCAGGACGTGGGAGGTCCCGGCGACCTCGATCTCCACCTTCTGCTTCCGCACCGCGTCGGCCGTCCCCTGGTACCAGCCGTCCCCCTGGGCGGTCTGCTCGGCGGCCAGGATCTGGACCCATCCGTCGGTGAAGACGTCCCGCCGGTAGGTCCGCTGGATGTGGCGGTGAAGCGACACCGAATTGTACTGGGTCAAAATGGCGATCTTGTCGATGCCCGCGTGGAGGCAGTTGCTGATGGGGATGTCGATGAGGCGGTATTTTCCGGCAATGGGCACCGCCGGCTTGGAGCGGTCCCTGACCAGCGGATAGAGGCGCGTGCCCCGCCCGCCGCCCATGATGAGGCC